>CAVEMY010000060.1:4678-8310 GCA_963617005.1 Parabacteroides distasonis
ATATCAACATCAGGTCCCGCAAACCCTAAGGCTTCGCACCCGAACTGATAAAACTGGCGATAGCGCCCACGCTGTGGTCTTTCATGACGAAACATCGGCCCGAAGTACCAGAGGCGCTGCGGGGCGTTATAGGTGAGGTTATGTTCGATCGCGCACCGCACAATCGCGCTTGTCCCTTCAGGACGAAGCGTTAACTTTTCGCCATTTAAGCTATCTTCAAAGGAGTACATCTCCTTTTCAACGATATCGGTCACTTCACCGATGCCGCGGCAAAAAAGCGCTGTGGATTCCAAAATGGGCGTACGAATCTGACGATACCCATAACTTAAAGCCACGCCTTTGGCAGCGTCTTCGAACGCTTCCCAAATCGGCGTCTCCTCAGGGAGCATGTCATTCATGCCCTTAATTGCGGCAATTTTTGCCTGACTCATTTGATTTTCTCCCCAAAGCGATTCATGACATAGTTTTCCAAAATCGCTTCGAAATCTTTTTCGATTGCCTCGCCCTTCAAGCTCGCAATCTTTTTTCCATCCGCAAAGACGGGCGCCACGGGGCTTTCCCCTCGCCCTGGCAAACTCAATCCAATATCGGCGTTTCCAGCTTCCCCAGGGCCATTAACAACGCAGCCCATCACAGCGATGCGAAGCGCCTCGGAACCCGGCGCCTTCTTTACCCACTCGTGGCTTTTCGCATGAACAAAGTCTTGTGTTGACTTCACTAACCGCTGAAAGAGTTCATTCGAAGTTCTTCCGCACCCAGGGCACGATGTGACCTGGGGAGTGAAGCGCCGAAGCCCCAAGCTTTGCAAAATCTCTTGCGCCACTTCCACTTCTGAACAGCGCGCCTCGCCTGGTGCCGGTGTCGTTGAAACACGAATCGTGTCGCCAATTCCTTCACTTAAAAGAATGGAAAGCGCCGCTGTGCTAGATACCACACCTTTAAGGCCAAGACCGGCTTCCGTTAATCCCAAGTGAAGCGCAAAGTCTGAACCTTGTGACAACGCGCGATAAACATAAATCAAATCGGATACGCCGCTTACTTTTGCCGAGAGCACCAACTTATTAGCGGGTAACCCAAGAGTTACAGCCGCTTTGGCGCTCTCAAGCGTACTTTCAACAACGGTATCTAAAAAGACAGTCTTTGCCTCTTTCCCCGTTTTCCGACCCTCTTCGATTCGAAGCGCGAGAAGCTCTTTATCGACGCTACCGCCATTGACACCGATGCGGATGGCTTTGTCGTATTGAAGAGCCAACTCAATCATCGTTGCGAAGTTTTCTTGGTGGGCGTTGCCCTTACCGACGTTACCCGGGTTGATGCGGTACTTTGAAAGCGCTTTGGCGCAAGCTGTTTCAGCCGTCAATAACTTATGGCCGTTATAGTGAAAGTCGCCCACAAGAGGCACCGTGCAGCCTAAGCTATCGAGTTTTTCTCTGATGTAGGGTACGGCCTTTGCCGCTTGCGGGGTATTGACTGTCAAGCGCACAAGTTCGCTACCTGCGCACGCAAGTTCTCGAACCTGGTTAACCGTTGCCTCAACGTCTTCTGTTGGGGTATTGGTCATCGATTGCACGCAAACAGGAGCTTCTCCACCAATACGAACAACCGTATCGCCATTAGCAATAGAAACGGTGTGCGTGTGTTTTCTTGGGGTAAACACTTCACTCATAATTTATCCCCTTTGAAAACATCGTGTGCTGCCTTCTTTTGCTCAACTAAGCGAATTGCGCGGTGCGTTCTATCACGCACCTCTCCTGCGAGCTGCCCGCAGGCCGCAGCGATATCGTCACCTCGTGTGCGTCGCACCGTTGTCACAATGCCTGCCTCATTAAGTAGTGAAGCAAACCGTGTGACGCGCTCTGGGCTCGGGGCTTTTAGCCCTGAATCGGCAAACGCATTAAAGGGAATTAAATTAAATTTGCACGGCACATCACGCACAAGTTTTAATAGGTCTTGAGCGTCTTTATCTGAGTCGTTTACGCCACCCAAAAGCAAATACTCAAAGGTAATAAAGTCGCGCGGGGCAACGGCTAAGTATCTTTGGCATGCGGCCATTAATTCGGCTAAGGGGTGCTTGCGATTCACAGGCATAATCTGATCGCGAAGCTTATCGGTTGCAGCGTGTAGGCTTACAGCAAGAGCAACGGGGACCGCTGCCGCTAACTTATCGATTTGCCTAACAAGGCCACACGTTGAAACCGTGACTCTCCTTCTCGATAACCCATAGGCGTTATCGTCTAAAAATAGACGCAGAGCAATCAGCACTTGATCGAGATTTTGTAAGGGCTCGCCCATTCCCATTAAGACAACGTTACTGATCACGCGATCGTTGGGATCTGTGATTCCCGCTTCTCGCCTTAAGGTGCGTTCTGCCATCCAAACCTGGCCCACGATTTCTGCGGCAGTAAGGTTACGGTTAAAGCCTTGTTTGCCTGTGGAACAGAATAAACAGCCCATCGCGCATCCGGCTTGCGTCGAGATGCAAAGCGTCCCACGATTTTCCGATGGGATATAGACCGTTTCAATGGCGTTTCCGCCACCGACGTCAAAAAGCCATTTGCGAGTGCCGTCAGCGGCGTACCGGCAATCCAAAACCTTAGGAGCCTCAATGCAGGCCTTTTCTGGAAGTTTCTCACGAAACGACTTCGCAAGATTACTCATCTTCGCAAAGTCATCTTCGCAAAAGCGGTGAATCCAACGCACGAGCTGCGTTGCCCGATACGGTTTTTCTCCCATATCAGCACACCACGCACGAACCATCTCGGAATCGAGTCCCAAGAGATTGACTTTTTCTTCACCGCTTTCCATTAAAAAGGCCTCAGTCTTTACGACAAATCGACTCGGCTTAGCGAGAGTGAATCGACAATGTCGGGAAGAAGTACGCGATTTCAACAGCGGCTGTCGCCGGAGCGTCAGAGCCATGAACGGCGTTAGCGTCAATGGAGCTTGCGAAATCGGCGCGGATGGTTCCAGGAGCAGCCTTCTTCGGGTCGGTGGCGCCCATTAATTCACGGTTCTTGGCGATCGCGTTTTCGCCTTCTAAGACTTGGATCATCACCGGGCCCGAGGTCATGAACTTCACAAGGTCAGCAAAGAAGGGACGTTCGCGGTGCACAGCGTAAAAGCCCTCAGCTTCAGCCTTAGAAAGAAGGCGCATCTGGGCGGCAACAATCTTCAAACCCGCATCTTCAAAGCGAGAATAAATCTTGCCAATCACGTTCTTGGCAACAGCATCAGGTTTAACAATCGAAAGGGTGCGTTCAACAGCCATTTTCTTTTCTCTCTTTCATAAAGGTCCGTCTCCAATAAGCGAGCGGACATGACAAAAGGGCTCTCTTTTCCCTTTCTTTTCAAGGGAAATAGAACCCGTTAGGAAATATGAACCCGACCTTTAAAGAAAGTATTTTTCTCTAAAGGCGCTTAGGCGTGCGCGATTTTAGCATGGTAAGCAGAAAACATCCGAAAGAATTGGGCTCTAAATTCGGTTGAAAAGACAAGAGAAATCCACGACCTAGCTCCCAACGAAACTGAGAGATTAAAGCGAAGATTTTCCTAGCGTTCTTACTCCTTAAGATGCTCAATGAACTACCGCACCCTTACAGATGCGGTTTCGAGGGGCCGTAGCCCCTCTTTTA
>CAVEMY010000061.1:0-8251 GCA_963617005.1 Parabacteroides distasonis
CCTTGAGGTGGCTGTGGCGAGAGTCATGAGAGTTCGAGTCTCTCCGACCGCACCATCAAATCCTTCTGTTCTGAAGGGCTTTCCCGAAAATACTCTTTCAAGTTTAGAGCTTATTCGCAGGTGTTCCTGTTGCAGAAGGACGTTCTTTGGGACGCGCGAAAAAGAGAATCGCGACAACGGGGTAAAGAAAAACGCCCGCGAGTCCCAAGACAATCTGATTGCTAAAGTATGTGGCAAGAACGCCACCGAGAATCGGGCCTAATACTGAGCCCATCTGTTGCGCACAATAGCTATAACCGAAGACGCGACCGCGATCGGCAGGATTTGTCGTTTGTGTTAACACAGCATTAATCGCAGGGAAGATACCCGCAAAGGCAATGCCACCAATAAAGCGCCAAACGGTAAATTGCGTGAGATCAAAGGGGATGGCTTGAATCCATCCAAAGGTCGCCCCGAAAAATAGCGAAAGGTAAAGCACGGGTCGGTAACCCCAGCTTTGTCCGAGAATGCCCCAAAAGGGAGACGCGAAAATGCCCGAGATGCCAACAACAGAAAAAACAAGACCCGAGATGAAGGCCAAGTGTTCCATCGAATTTTGGAGTTCACCAATATAAAGAGGAAGCACGGGTTGTACCATCATAACCGTCAGCTGCACCATCGCCGCGGCAAAGAGCATCCGTTGCACAACGGGATTGCGCAGTGTTTCGTGAATAGTAAAGCGCTTCTTCGTTTTGACTTCCACGGGCTTTGGCGCCGCAACTTTCGGAGGCTCTTCGATGAAAAAGGCAATCAGTAGAGCAATGGTGGTTAAGCTTGCTGCCGCAACAAGAAACGAGGTTCTCATCCCAAGCGCTTCAGCTAAAACGCCTCCGAAGAAGGGGCCAATAACGTGTCCTGCGGTAAGTCCCCCTTGCATCACACCCATACAGAAACCTAGACGAGAAGCCGGTGCTTTGGCGCTCATAATCGCTAAGGTAGCCGGCCAAAGACCAGCAGAGAATCCCTGCAAAGCGCGCATCGCAAAAAGTTGCATCGGCGTTTGAACGAAGGCACCTGCAAAGTAAGAAATTGCAAGACAAGCGGCGGCGCGAATGGCCATGAGCTTACGAGATTTCTTATCGGCTAAGGCTCCCCAAATCGGTGCCATCAAACCAGAAATTAAGAAAGTTACAGAAAAAATGATGCCGCTCCACCAATTGACGTTGGCGACATCGACACCAAGTTCGTCAATCAAATACATCGGTAGGAAAGGGATCAACATTGTGTATCCCGAAGACATCAGTACAGCGCTTAAAGTCAGTATTGTTAACGTGACTTTCCAGTTGTCTTTAAGAAACATAGTTTTTCGTGACCTTGATGCTAGGTAACCCTAATGAAAAGGGAAGGTATTTTCTTTTAAAAAAATAAGATTGAAATTCTAACTGTTTTTAAAAGAAAATTTTGTTACAACTTAAGGAGAAGAACCTATTTGAGGCGTTTCTAACCAATGAAATTGAAAATAGGGAAAGGCAAAAAAACGGTGAAGGGACGACACAGGCCGTCCCTTCGTTCGGTGGCTCGATTACTCGAGTAACGTAATTACCGCTGAGATAAGCACGAGGGCAATCCCTACCGTTAGGCGTAGCCTAAAACGGATGCAGAATTTTCTCCTGCACTGTGCTAGTATCTCCACGGAGATTGGCGAATGCTTTCGAATTGTCATCGCCTTTCCTCCTATGTTAAAGACAAGAAGCCCTTTCTGATTGAAGCAGATTGGGCTTTTGCCTTTGTTGGCAGTGCCAAATGGCACCGTCATAGCGCAAAAGCGCTAATTCTTTACGCGTATCCTTCCCCGCGTTAGGAGGCTCTGCGATTCACTGTCGATCAATTCACCAACACCGCAGTAGGCAATGCTATCAGTCAAAGGCTAAGTGCGCGCGGTTTTAGTGCATGTGTCGACTTTTTCTGATTGATCTTTATGAAGTGTTGTATTTTGATAACGAAATGCGCACGAATTGTTTCGTTATGCAATGCTGAGAAAGCCTTTTCCTTCAAAGATTTTCTTCCCAATGTCTTAAGAGGAGTTTTGCTTTGCAAAGGCACAAAAGTGACTCCTGCACTGTGCTAGTATCTCCACGGAGATTGGCGAATGCTTTCGAATTGTCATCGCCTTTCCTCCTATGTTAAAGACAAAGAGCCCATTCTGATTGAAGCAGATTGGGCTTTTGCCTATCTGCTTACGTTAGGAATTCCCTTTTTTCTTTTCGTTATTTCGTTTTCTGTTGTGGAACACAATGGAAAAAAATGATTGAACTGAGTTCAATTAGAATTCGGAAACCTTTTTTTCAAGGACATTCCTAATGGCAATCCCATCGTTTTCTTCAGACTATATGGAAGGTGCGACTCCGGAAATTATGGAGCGCCTTTTGGCAACGAATTTCGAGCAAACCACAGGCTACGGCCTAGATACTTATTCTCAAAGCGCTCGAGAAAAGATTCGTGCTCTTTGCAAAGCCCCTGATGCGCTCGTTCACTTTCTTACTGGTGGCACACAAACCAATGCAACGGTTATCGATGCGCTTCTCGCGAAATACGATGGCGTTATTGCGGCCGACACGGGACATGTTAGTTTGCATGAGGCAGGAGCCATTGAAGCAGCTGGACACAAGGTTCTTACGATTAAACATAAGAATGGAAAGATTTGCGCTCAAGACATTAAGGCTTATTTAGACCGATTTGAAGCCGATGAAAATCGCGATCACATGGTTCAGCCTGGGATGGTCTACATTTCGCACCCTACAGAATACGGGACGCTTTATTCCTTGTCTGAATTAAAAGCGATTAGCGCAATCTGCCGAGAAAAGGGACTTCCCTTGTATGTCGATGGCGCGCGTTTAGCGTACGCGCTCGGGTGCGAAAAAAACGATGTCACACTTTCTGACCTAGCCAATCTTTGCGATGCGTTTTACATCGGCGCAACTAAGTGCGGTGCGCTTTTCGGGGAAGCGGTTGTTTTCCCGAATCCGCAAGTGGTATCGCATTTTTTCACAACAGTTAAGCAGCACGGGGCACTTTTAGCCAAAGGGCGGCTCTTAGGCTTACAGTTTGATACCTTGCTTTCGGACGGTCTTTATGAAAGGCTCGGGAAAAGAGCCGTGGCACTTGCTAACAAAATCCGCGCTGCTCTTTTAGAGAATGGTTTTAAATTAGCCATTGACTCGCCCACAAATCAGATTTTTGTTCTCTTAGATAACGAGACGAAAAAGAAGCTCGAATCCAAGGTTGAATTTGGGTTCTGGGAAGTTTTCGATGAGAAGCACACAGTTGTTCGCTTTGCAACAAGTTGGGCGACAAAAGAGGAAAACGTTGAGTATCTGTGTTCTCTTCTTAAAGAAAACAGGATTGCTTCTTAAGAGATATTCTCTATTGCCGTGAAAAGAGGAGGGCCGTGTTTCTTCTTTTTTCACGGCCTTTCATTTCTTTACTTCACCGGCTCACATAAAACCCCTATATTCTGAATTTACACCTGTAAAATGATTGCGTTTGAAGTTGTTTGGACGACGGGATATGAAAAAGTTAACGACTCTTTTGGCGCTTATTTCACTAGCCTTTTGCGCTCACGCATTCTCGCCCGATATCGAAGGGATTGAATCGGCTTGGGTTGAGGATAAGTATCCAGCTGGGTCAATAAAGGATTTACCTCAGGCCGAGAAGGCACTGGCTGATATCCAAAAAGCGCGCGACTATTCCAAGCGTTTAGCTGAGTATTCCGACCAACGTTGCTCGGAAACCTTCCTCGTTAATCGCTGTCGCGACAACGTGCGTCGCGCCAAAATTCGCGCCGAGCGCCGCTTTATCGATGTTGAGGTGGAAGCCAAAAAACATGTGCGTAAGGCAGAGATTGCTAAAGAAAAAGCGCGCCAAGATGAGCGCAACGCAAGGCACGCCAAGGGGCCAGAAGATCCCTTGGCGAAGAAGTCACCTCAGGGGGCTGCAAATCCAGTTCCTGGTACCGTTGCGCGTTCAAAAGAGAGGGCTGCTGATGTGGCGCATCGGCAAGAATTGATGAACGAGCGGATTGCTGCCGAAGAAGAAAATCTAAAAAAGGCAGAGCTCGCAAAAAAAGAACACGAAGCTCGTAAAGCCAAGCGTGCCGCTGCCCTAAAGGAACGTGAAAAAAAACGCGCTCAGCGTAAACTCGAGAAATAACTGAAGCGAGATTGCGGCAATGAGCGGGGGAAATCAAAGCGAATTTGTCTTAAAGGTCGGAGAGGTCTTTTCTCAAGGTGGAAGACTTCAGGAGAAGATTACTGGCTTCTTAAGTCGCGCAGGACAAGTCGCTTTTGCTCAAACAGTTGCTGAGGCTCTAGAAAATCGGGGAACTGTGGTTCTTGAAGCGGGAACGGGTACAGGAAAAACTTTCGGCTATCTTGTTCCTGTGCTCTTGTCAGGAAGAAAAGCCATTGTTAGTACCGCGGGGAAAACGCTTCAAGAGCAACTTTTTAAAAAAGATATCCCCGCGCTTGAAAAGGCTCTTGGCATTCACGTTAGAGCCAAACTCTTAAAGGGGCGTGCCAACTATATTTGTTTAAAACGCCTAAAAAACGCTCGTGTTACGGGGCTGCCTACAGCGGCAGCTTTCAATGACTTAAGACTGATTGAAGCGTTTGCCTTGAGTACGACAACAGGCGACCGTTCTGAAGTGCGGGGAGTTGCTGAAGATTCTGTCGTCTGGCCCTTTGTGACAAGCACTCGAGAAAACTGCAATGCGCAAAAGTGCCCTTATGCTGAAGAGTGCTTCTTAAATCGCGCAAGACAAGAAGCGAAAGAGGCCGAGGTCGTTGTTGTTAATCACCACCTCTTTTTATCTGCGATGGCGCTTAAGGATGAGGTTAATGCCGAAATCCTCCCCGAAAGCGACGTTGTGATTTTCGATGAAGCGCACAAGTTATCCGAAATCGGCGCTTCCTTTTTTAGTACCGCTTTTTCCATTCACGCGACTCTAGACGTAGTAAAAGAAATTCGCACCATCACGATGAGTCGCCACCGCACAGAACTCGGGAAAGAAGAGTCCTGGGAAAAGCTCTACGATGCGGCCCGAAATGGCTTACAAGATTTCCGCCTTAGCCTTGAAGAGATTGGCGTATGCGAGGGAGATGCGTTAAATATTGCGAAGATCCCTGGAATTGAAAAGGCCTCTGAGACTCTCAATGAGGCGTGCTTAGCACTAGAAAACTTAGCCAATCGCGTTGAACTCGTCGATAGCGAAGATGACGATTTAAAGGCGAATCGTGAGACACTTACCGAACATATCGATCTCATGAATCATTGGGTAGGAGCTCTTAAGAATCCAAAAGCGCCAGCGAAAGATTCCAAAGGGCATCCTTACGTGCGTTGGATAGAAAACACTGGGCACGATATGCGCTTGACGCAAACGCCATTGAGTTTTGCTGAAGATTTTGCACGCATGATGGATGAGTTTCCCAATACAGCGTGGATCTTTACGTCAGCGACTTTGGCTACTGGTAACGGTGACTTCACGCACTTTATCGATGAGTTAGGGCTCACGGGCGCGAAAGCTCAAGCTTGGGAAAGCCCCTTTGATTTCCCCGATCAAGCGCTTTTGTATATCCCCGAGGGTCTTCCGCGGCCTACAGGGCTCGATAAAGAGGGCTTTATTCGCGAGTTGACGGAAGCGTCTTGGCCCATTATCGATTTACTTGAAGGAAAGACGCTTTTGCTTTGTACAAGTCGCGAAGCCATGCTTTACGCAGCAGATTTTCTTCGTGAAAAAATTCTCGCCAATTCCCGCGATTACGATGTTTTCGTGCAAGGGGAAGACGCTAGGAATACCTTACTTTCGAAATTTCGAGAATCCTCTCACGCCATCCTGATTGCGACAATGGGATTTTGGGAAGGCATCGATATTAAGGGCGAGGCGCTCTCTTTGGTCATCATCGATAAGATTCCCTTTGCCCCCAAAGACGACCCCGTCTTAGAAGCACGATGCCAATGGATTCGAGATGAGGGCGGAGAACCATTTCGCACGCACCAAATTCCGATGGCAGCGATTGCGTTAAAGCAAGGTGTGGGGCGTCTGATTCGTAGTGAAAAAGATCGCGGCATCTTAATTGTGGGCGATACACGCATTATCCCGAAAGCTCTTTCTTTTGACGGCTCAAACTATGGGAAACTTCTTTTGGATAGCCTTCCGAAATTTACGAAGACCAGATCTTTAGAGCGCGTGATTGACTTTTGGCTTCATCCCGAGACTTGGGGATAATAATTAGGTCAGCTCCTCCGAGAGAGCCTGGTTGCAAGCTGTTTCTCTTTTCTCTATAGTCGTGTTTTGTTTGCGCCGTTTGCGCAACAATGTAAAGCGATTTCTATGCTTGTTTGGTCCTTATTCGCCCTTTTCCTCGTCACGAGTTTTGCCAACATTATTACCCCAGGACTCGGGTTTATTATGGTCATGGGGATGTCGCTACAACGTGGGTGGCGCGGGACACTGTGGGCAATTTTTGGCCTGGCTGTTGGGATTGCTATTCTGCAGGTTATTGGTCTCTCGGGGATGGGGCTTATTATTTCTAAGAGCCCCACGCTTTATGCGGCCATTAAATTTGTGGGCGCCTTAGTTCTTTTTTATTTGGCCTGGAGGTCTTGGAAGAAATCGAAAAAGGGCTCTCTTAAGGTCAAGGAACACGAAGGCAGTCACGAAGACACATTTTTCTGGCAATCGGTTCTTATATCACTCACAAACCCGCAGCCGCTTGTCTTTACGATTTCTGTTTTCCCGCAGTTTATTTCCACAGAAATCCCCTACGTCCCGCAGGTTGCCATTATGGTCACGGTCTATGCGATTATGGTCATGGCAGGTGGCCTACTTTACGCTGTGCTCGCCGGTCACGCGAGGCGTCTCTTTGAGGGTGAGGCAGGAGCTAAGCACTTAAATCAAGCCAGTGCCGTTATCTTTTTACTTATCGGTCTTGTGGTGCTGTGGCTTGCCGCAAAACCTTTTTTCTAAAAGCTCTTTAGCTTTTTTAGCTTGCCCTTTGCGTCATCGCTTTGTATTCAGAACCTTTCTTCTCATCCAAGAGAAGCGTGAGCACCAAGCCAAGGGCGACAAGTCCAAGATAGACAAGGTAGCCGGTTTCGTAGCTTGAAGTCATGTCGTACGAATACCCAAGAATTGGGTAGGCGCAAGATTTGAGCAAAAGAAAGAAACTGACAAAACGATACGTTCCTAAAAAGTGCGCCGGTCCAAAGTAAAAACCCACGACAGCTGGTAGCAGCGTCCAATACGATCCACAGCACGCACCCATAAAAACGCAATACAGGCACGTAGCCCAGTAATCCAAGTGCATCACGGATATTGCAAGCGCTATGACGTGAAGTACCATCACAAGGCGCAAGGCGCGAATCGGTCGGATTGTGTCAGCAAGCCACCCCCAAAAGAACTTACTTAATCCACAGGACAGTGCCGCAATTGTCATAAAGGTCATGGCGGTTACCGAGTCGTAACCTAATTCAGTAAAGCGTGGTTTTAACTGGGACATGAGTCCTGAGGCGCACATCAGACCTAATCCTGCGCCTAGGCCAATTAAGTAAATCTCTTTCATCCCCAAAAACTGTCGAATTGAGGGTTCCTTTTTGTGCAACGCATCTTCGCTTGTATCGAGTTCTTTTTCGACAGTGTGTTTTTCATCAACCGGAAGGCCGTCAGGGGTTAGCCCCATCATTTCAGGGCGCTCTTTGACCATCAAAAAGCAGGGGATAAAAAGTAGGCCCGCGCCAAGAGCTAAAAGGTAATAGGCGTTAGAAATGCCCCAACGCGAAATGCAATACAAAGAGAAAATCGGAATCAAGGATCCGGCAAAGGACATTCCAATCGCGGCAAAGCCAAAAGCAACCCCACGGTGCACCTTAAACCAGTGGCAAAGCAATCCGTTTGCGACTAACCCACCGCAACACTGACTTGCTGCCCACACGAGGCAAAAGCAGAAAGTAAAGAAGATGTAGTTTTGCGTTGACCCCATTCCTACGAGAGCCAAAGCAGCAACGATGGACCCGATGCACATCATCTTTCTCGATCCAATCTTCATGTCGAGTGTTCCGATAAAGGGAGCGCATCCGAATCCAACAAAGGCAGCAAACCCCATACAAGCGCTTGTTGCCGTACGACTCCAGCCATAAGCCTCAAACAGGGGCTCAATAAAGGAATTCATACTGTAGATGGCTGTGCCCTGAATTAAGAGGTTACACAGAGTCGATA
>CAVEMY010000062.1:0-8033 GCA_963617005.1 Parabacteroides distasonis
GTGATTGGCTTCATCGATGCGGTCATATCCCGACCAAGCGTTTTGCGTAAAAAGTTGCGCAAAGTTCATATCCGACAAAGACGTATCAAAGACAGGAATTTCGCTTTGGTCCTTGTGGGGGATGTAGGTATAAAAGACGCGTGGTTCGAGTGTTTGCGTCGTGGCGCGTCCGCTAACTGTGGTTTCTCGCTCAAAGGTTAAACCCGCATCCAAAGAAAGAATCGGAACGGTGAAGCCCGGGTGCTTGTCACCATTGGTGGTAAGCGGCTTATCGAGGTTGTACCAAGTGCTAATGAGTTCTGCACGAGGCGTAACAAACCAGCCTGCTCCCTGCAATGGGTAGCTTACGACTTGATCGAAGACGAAGCGGTCGGCTTCAAGTTTTGTTGGGTGTTTAAAGCGAGTGGCCTGTAAATCGGTGCTAAGTTCAAAACCCGCGACGTTTGCCGCATAGCCCGAGAGCTTGATTTCCGGCACCTTCTCATAGGGCTTATCGGTCACTTTTCCGTCGATATCCAATGCTTGGTTCTTGCGGACACTAATCTGACCGTTAATGTATTTGCGAGAGAAATTAATCCAGAAGTCTTGTGTTAAGACGGAATCCGAGCTATCTCGCAAGCTATTGCCAAAGTCCGATGTGTAGTTATCGTCAGAAACCTTGGTGTAATCGATGCCGTAACCAATGCCTGCGGTTTTACCCGAAAGTTTTCCTGAAATAGCCCAGCGCGCGGAGTCAGGAGCATCGTCAGATCTGTCGTGCGGCATGTAGTCGCCATAGAGTTCTGCGGAGAAGTCTTTTGTTAAAAGCCGCATCTCATTGCTAAGCATCACGCCAGCACTTGTCATGACGCGAGGTGTAATCGTGTAGTCGTAATTGGGAGCGATGTTCCAGTAGTAGGGAACCGCGATATCCAATCCTCGGCTCTTACTAATCGACAAAGAAGGCGCCAATAAACCGCTTTGGCGTTTGCCGCCTGCGGGGAACGTAAACCAAGGAACTCCCGCAACAGGAACGCCTTTAATCTTTAAGACGGCATTGCGACCGACGCCTGTTTGGTCGTACTCATCGATTGTGAGCTTATCGAGCTCAATCCACCAGCTATCGTCGCCTTTGCGGCACGTGGTGATAATCGAATTATCCATATCGGTCGTATCGCCCGATTGAAAGCGGACGCAGGAGGCCTCTCCTCTTAAGCGAGACGGCGCATATTCGAATTCAACGTCGTTTGCTTCGCCTCTTTGCGAATCCATCTTGTAGGTAATTTCAGGAGACCGAAAGGTCATCCCTGAGCGCGTGACTTCGGCGTTTCCGATGGCGCGAGCCGTATCTTCGTATTGCTTATAGACAATACGGTCAGCCTTCACAGTCGACCCAGCGCGACGCAATTCCGCTTCGCCCTTTAAAACGATTTCTGTTTCGGGCGACCCGCTAATTTCCTCAGCGAAGGCAATTAACGCGTCGCCTTCTTCTCCTGCGCTATTGGTTTCAAGACGCTCGGAGGAAACCCAAGGGATATCCTCAGGCGTCATCTTGGTGATTTTCTGAGAAATCTCAGGAGGCGCAAGCACTCCTTTGGACTCCTGTGCGTATGAGGGATAAGCCGCTAGGGCAGCAATAACAGCTGAAGCGGTTGTCAGAAGGCGAAAATGGCGAATCGAGCTTGACATAAACACGGTATAGTTGCGCAAATCAAGATGTGTTTGCCCGCCCGCTCTTGGGTAGGCCAACACGCAATATGGTGATTATAGGGGCTCCAAAGAAGCTTTCGGCAAAGAAAACGGAGCCTCAAAATGAAGAAACGAAGGAAAAAATGCAAGAGCTCGATGCGCGTCTTGAGGAATTGCTTCAATGGCTTAATCCTTTCACGAAGAAATACGGTTTAAAAAAAGAGACACTGCGAGCAGCCAGTGCGGATGCAAGTTTTCGCCGGTATTTCCGCATGGAAAGTGAAACGGGCGCAACCTATATCTTGATGGATGCGCCACCCGAGCGTGAGCCCATCGCTTCCTACCTTAAGGTGCAAGCGCTGATGCAAAACGCAGGCCTTAACGTTCCTACACTTTTTGAGGTAAGCGAGGAAAAGGGCTTTATCTTGATGAGCGACTTAGGAGTCAAGACCTATCTTGAAATCCTCAATGAAAAGAATGCTGCCTCTCTTTTTGAAGGAGCGATCGATGAGCTGATTGCTTGGCAAAAGGTTTCCAAAGAAGGCGTGTTGCCACCATATGATGAAGCGGTTTTACGCCGTGAGTTAAATCTTTTCCCAGAGTGGTATGTCGAAAGACACCGCCACTACACGATGACAGAGAAGGAAAAGGCCAATTTAGAGAAGGTTTTCTCTCGCATCGTGGCGAATAATTTGTCCGAATCGAAAGTTTTTGTGCATCGCGATTACATGCCTCGTAATTTGATGGCTTCCTCTGGAAAACTTCCTGGCGTCATTGATTTTCAGGATGCGCTCTATGGACCTGTGAGTTACGACATCGCTTCCTTATTGCGTGACGCTTTCATTTCGTGGCCCGAGGATTTTGTCATTGATCAGACGATTCGCTATTGGGAAAAGGCTCGTGCTGCGGCAATTGCAGTCCCAGCTGACTTTGGCGCCTTCTGGCGCGATGTTGAGTGGATGGGTTTACAGCGACACCTCAAGGTGCTTGGTATCTTTGCGCGCATTAACTATCGCGATGGGAAACCCAAGTACTTAGCCGATACGCCTCGCTTTATCGAGTATGTACGCCACACAGCCAATCGCTACGATGAATTAAAGAGTTTGAACTATTTATTAGATCGCTTTGAAGAGGGTAAGACCGTCGAAGCGACAACCTTTTAAAAGAGAAAAGTAGTGAAAGCGCTTATTCTTGCCGCAGGGCGCGGCGTTCGTTTGAGGCCCTTAACGGACCACACGCCGAAACCGCTTTTACCAATCGGAGATTTACGACTTTGCGATTGGAATTTGGCGGCGTGTTTTAGGGCTGGCGTTACGGATGTTGTGATGAACACGGCGCACCTAGCAGAGGCCTTTTATTCGATCCCTTCTTTTTATGAAAGAAAAGGCGTCCACATCACGCTTAGCGAAGAAGGGAAGAGAGCTACTGATGCCCTAGAAAGCTTAGGGGGCATTGTGAAGGCCTTGCCGCTTTTAACTGATGGGGAAGAACCCTTTTTGGTTCTTGCAGGAGACATCGCACACGACTTCGATCTAACGAAGCTTATTGCTAAGAGAGATGACGTTCTCGCCCGCCGCATCGACGCGCATTTAATTTGTGTGCCCAATCCGAGTTACCACCAAAAAGGGGATTTGGATTTAGCTTCCGATGGGCGTGTTATACCAGGCGTTGGACCCTATACCTATGGGTGCCTTGCGATTGTGGCGCCAAGGATTTTTGCCCGATTGAAAGTCGAGCGCGCGAAGCTTTTTCCGTGGCTTTGGAGCCATAAGGTCACTGGCGAAGTGCATCGGGGCTTTTGGAGTAATGTGGGAGACCCAGCCGAATACAAAGCTCTCATAGAAAATAAGAAAGCACACAGTTGGGCTCTGTGGAAAGTGTAGAAAAATGCTTAAATACGAAGAACGATTTACCGTATTAACGCGCCTATTGGGTGAAGAAACCGTAAACCACTTAAGGGAATCGAGCGCTGTTATCGTGGGCCTTGGGGGTGTTGGCTCGTGGGCAGCGGAAGCAATGGCTCGGTCTGGCATCGGGCACTTACGTCTTGTGGATATGGATACGGTTGCTGCGAGTAACACCAATCGACAATCCGAAGCCTTAGAAGGAAATTACGAACGATTTAAAGCCGAGGTTCTCGCAGAACGCCTTAAAGCTATTAATCCTGAAGCGCAAATAGAAGTGCTCTGTGAAAAAGTCACTCAAGAGAATGTGGCAACCATTATCCCCGAGGGAGCTGTTGTTCTTGAGTGCGTTGATGATGTGGATGCAAAGATTGCCATCTTGCTTGAAGCACGACGCAAAAAGAACTTTGTGATTGTCTCAGGGGGCGCAGGCGGTAGGCTAGATCCCACACGGATTCAATTAAGTGACTTGGCACACGTTACCGACGACCCGCTTTTATCCAAACTACGCTACACATTGCGGAAAAAGCACGGGTTTCCTGCGGGATCTATGAAACGCTCGAAGCCATTTGGTGTCTTAGCGGCCTTTTCCACGGAACCCATGCGACAAAAAGAAGGGGGCGTCTTTGGCACCGTGATGCCTGTGACGGCGACAATGGGAATGACAGTGGCGTCTGCGGCCCTTCGGTTTTTACTTGAGAGTAAGTGATCATGATGAGCATTCGTGAACGCATCAAACAATTCACAACGCTTTTTGGAATTGACGCGCCAATTCTTAATGCGCCCATGAGTGGAGTTACAACGCCAGAGATGGTCGCGGCTGTAAGCGAAGCAGGCGGTATGGGCGTCTTGCCGCTTGATTTTCTTGAAGCAGATTTGATCCGTGAAGCGATAAAAGAAGTTCGCCATTTAACGGATAAACCTTTCGCGGTGAATCTGCGAATCCCTGTTAAGCGTAACGAGGTGGGTTCAGAGGCGCTTTTAGAAGCACTAAGTCTTTTGCGCGAAGAAAATCATCTTGAGGCAAGAAAAAATCTTCCTAATTTTGATGCGCAGTTTGATGCCGTGCTTGAAAGTGACGTTTCTGCGATTCAGGCCTCTTTCGGGGGCTTAAGAGAGGTCTATGTTGAAAAGATTGAGCGCCGAGCGAAGGAAACGGGAAAGAAACCCTTGTTAATTGGAGCGGCAACAACGCTTAGGGAAGCCAAAGTGCAAAGAGCCGCAGGAGTCGATGCGGTTTTAGTGCAGGGCGCAGAAGCTGGAGGCCCCCGCCTTTCGTTTGAAGATACGGACGAGGCACTCGTTTCCTTAATGAGTCTAGTGGGACCAGCGGCTCGTTCAACGGGGCTTCCTGTGATTGCTTCGGGTGGTATTGCCACGGCGCCTCAGGCGGCAGCGTCTTTTCTTTTGGGGGCAAGTGCAATCGAAGTAGGAACGTATCTTCTTCGCACCAAAGAGTGCGCCATGCGTGAAATGTATGAAGAGGCGCTCGAATTTGCGAGCGACACCACTTCGCAATTAACGCGCCTTATTTCTGGTCGCTTAACAAGAGCCGTGCCAACAGAAATTATTCGAGCCTTAGAGGATGCTGGGGTTAAGGCAATCGAGTATCCCGCACAACTTGAATGCATGAGACCGATTTTTGAATTGGCGAAAAAGACCCACACAATCGATTACGCGGATCTCTCTTGCGGGACAAGTGTTCCCGCTCACGTACCAGAAACAACAAAAGAAGCGATCTCTCAATTGTGGAGTAAAACGCAAGAGGAACTTAACGGAGGCATGCTATGAAGGCCTTACTTGTTGTCGATGTGCAAAATGATTTCTTACCAGGGGGCTCCTTGGCTGTAGCCGGAGGCGATGCGGTTATCGAACCGATAAACCACTTGATGAAAACTTTTCATGATGCAGGAAACATCGTCATCTGCACCGCGGATTGGCATCCAGAGGATCACATCAGTTTCGCTAAGAACCACCCCGGGGCAAAAGTAGGCGACAGCATTGAAGCCACTTATGGAAAGCAACTTCTTTGGCCCGCGCATTGCGTGGCAGGAACAAAAGGCGCCGAGTTTAGCGAGAAGCTACAGACCGTTTACGCCAACGCCATTGTTCGCAAAGGGACGCACAGCAATTGCGACAGTTATTCGGGTTTCATGGAAGCCGACCGCGTAACCAAAACGGGGTTAGCGGGTTATCTCAAGGAAATGGGAGTGGATTCTGTTTGGGTCTGTGGCTTGGCACTTGATTTTTGTGTTTCTTGGACAGCGCTTGATGCAGCGCACTCGGGCTTTAAGTCTTACGTCATCTGTGATGCCAGTCGAGCCATTGATGTCGCGGGTAGCTTGGCGGCTGCCAAAGTCGCGTGGCAGGAAGCGCATGTTTTAGAAACGAGCGCGTCTAAAGCGCTTAGCGAAGCTTAAAAGAAAACGAGCACCCTCACTTCTAGTGAAAAGTGCTCGTTAGAAAGCTAAGTAATGAGGAGAGCCTAAAAACTCTCCTCAAATTTATCGTTAGCGAACGATGAAAAGCGGAACCGTACCCTGGGCTGCAACACGCATCACAACGGAACCCGCGAAGGCGGCTTCGAGGTTCGAGCGACCATGGCTTCCCATGACAAGGAGATCTAAATTCTCTTGTTCGGCGTACTGAGCAATCTTGTCGCCGGCTTTACCCTGCAAGGCAACTTCTTTGACGTTACCGAGTTTCTCAAAGAGACCACGTAACGGTGTCATCACATTGTCTGTGGATTGCTTTTCAAGTTCTTTGCCGCTGGCTTCATTTAGGAGCGCGACCTGAGCAAGACCTGCTGAGCGACCAGAGGCGGCCAATGTGGCAGCACCTAAGGCACCAAACATGAAGTCATCGGCGCTCTTGCTGACGTAGATGGCGTGGAATTCGCACTTGGCTGGCAACAGTGCTCGATTGGCAATGAGGAATTCCAAAACTTGGTTGGAGCGTTCAGAGCCGTCGACTGCGATACCAATCTTGCGAACTTCCTGAGTGGATTTCACCGGACCGCGGACAATCAACATCGGTGTCTTCGTGCGAGAGAGAACGCCAACTGTCACGGAGCCAAAGAAGAGACTTTCAAGAGCGGTTAAACCGCGAGAGCCCATCAAAATGTAAGAGGGGTCTGTTTCACGGGCTTTAGCAGCAATCTTTTCAGCGGGGATTCCAAGTTCCCACTCAGCCTTCGCAGCAACGCCTGCCTTTGTGAGTTTGTCCATTGCCGGATTAAGGATGTCTTCGGCTAATGCCTTAAAGCGTTCGATACCAGCTTCGCCGAGTCGACCAATCACTTCTGCGGGAAGCGTCGGTTCAATGACTGTAAAGAGTGTGACTTCGGGCTTAACCTCAGCGGTTTCAGCAATGCGAATCAGGAAGTCCAAAACGTTGTCAGCGTATTTGCTGTTATCGATGGAGACGAGAATCTTTTTCACGATGAGCTCCTTAGGTATTTGGAATAGAAAAAGGCCTTTGATTTTGTGATTGTACAGGAGCGTAAGAGAGGAAAAGGCCCCCTTTTTGAGGATTTTTTCTTAGGAAACCTCTTTTTAGGCAAGGCATTGAGTCAAAGTCCAATCAAAGGGTTTTTGCTAGAGGATCAATTACCGAAGAAAATTTTGGAAATTCAACAAAAATCACAATACCTTCAGAAAAGGGAAGAGTAGGGAAGTTCTCTCTCATATACTCAGAAGGGAAACGAAGTCCTGGCCATTTTCATAAAGGAAGAGCTATGTATCGCGTTAATAGCAATTTACCGTCAAGAGCTTTTTTAGAGTGTTGGAATGCTGTTGGTCAACATATCCAGTCCGAGGGAGGAGCAGCAGTTCGCTGGATTAAAGCCGACCCGTATCCGCCGTTTCTAGAGCACTTTTCGTTCTTTTACGGCAACCAAGCGTACTTTGTTCGTATTGAAGATGAGGCAGGAAAGCTCGAAATCCCTGGTTCAGAAGACGGTCTCATTTCAATTGCATCAGCCTGGGGCGCTCGTGCTTGCCGAATCGTGATGCGGCATAGCCCTTTTAGAGGGTGGCGTCCGAAGTATCCAGGATGGGGGCTGCAGGATATTCAAACGGGGCGTTTTGTTGTGCCTCCTGACCTCGTAACCGATGAAAAAATCGAAATCGGCGCATGGGAGCTTTTTGATTTTGCCTGTCAGTTTGTGCGCGAAGATCTTCAAAAGAAGGGCTATGAGATTCTTTCTTCAAGCAGAAACCCCGATGTTTACCCCTCGATGTGGTTCGCCCGCGCACGGGGTCCAAGAGAATGGGCACTTGTTTTGCCGTATCGCTACCCTGACTCTAAGCCCGAGTTTCCTGAAGAACTTGAGGAACTCAATTGGCAAATGAAACGTAGGGGCTTTCGGGGATACTTGGCGCAAGTCGGATTTACCTCCATCACGCCAGGCGAGCCACGCCTCATTCGCGGCGAGGGCGCTGACGTGCAATTTGAGGGGCT
>CAVEMY010000063.1:0-7320 GCA_963617005.1 Parabacteroides distasonis
ACCGAAGTTGCTGTCGGTCTCGTTCACAAGTTCTAATCTGATTTTCTCAGTTTAGGTATAACGTTTCGAGCCCCGTCTCTTTTTCCTGAGGCGGGGTTTTTATTATGGAAATCGAAAGGAACTTTAAGAGCGCAAAGTCCGTGCTTTGCGAAGAATATGGCGCGTCACACCTGAACTATCTGTTTCTTGCGACAAAAGTTCGTGCCCGCTTTGTTTAGCAAAAAGCGCGATGTCCTCAATGGCGTGAGGGTCATCTGTGAGAACACAAAGTTCTTCACCCGCGCCAAGCGCTGCCAATGCCTTCTTTGTTTTTAACACAGGCATTGGACAACGCATGTTGCGTAGATTGATTTCTTTCACAGGTCGTTAGAGCTTTTCCGTTAAGAAATTTCTTGCGGCTGCGAATGCGGCTTCAAGCTTCGTCACATCTGTGGCACCAGCCATCGCGATATCGGGGCGTCCGCCACCTTTACCGCCAGCGGCGGCGGCTGCTACGTTAACGAGCTCACCGGCTTTCACCTTACCTAAAAGGTTCTTTGTAACACCAGCGCAGAATTGCAGTTTGTCTGCTGTCTTTACAGCAAAGAGCACAACAATTGTCTTCAACTGATCTTTCACAAAGTCAACGGTACTACGAAGTTCCTTAGGATCTAAGTCTTCAAGAACCGTTAAGAGAACCTTGGTGCCGTTAATCTCTGTAATCTGGTGCACGAGACCTGCAACTTGGTGAGCTGCCAACTTACTCTTAGCACGATCTAAGTCGTGTTCAAGAGCGCGAACCTCGCCTTGCACTTGATCGATCTTTTCAGAAAGCTCTTCTGCGGGCGCCTTAAATTTGGCAGAAGCCGCTGCGAGCAACGTGGCATCTTTTTGTGCAAGAGCCAAGGCATTAAATCCCGTGACCGCTTCAATACGACGCACACCTGCGCTAATACCCGCTTCGCCTAAGACCTTAAAGAGGCCAATGTCGCCCGTGCGATGCACGTGTGTACCACCACAGAGTTCGCAAGACGTGCCAATATTCATCACACGCACAGTTTTGCCGTACTTTTCGCCAAAGAGCATCACGGCTCCCGTGGCTTTCGCTTCTTCTAAAGGCAATTCTCGGCAAAGGGTTTCTGTGTTTGCCAAAATCTCACGATTGACAATCGCTTCCACTTCAGCGATTTCTTCAGCTGTCATGGGTTTGTCGTGCGAGAAGTCAAAGCGCGTAATCGCATCATTCACTAAGCTTCCCTTCTGTGCAACGTGAACTCCTAGGACTTCACGCAAAGCTTTATGCATGATGTGAGTTACCGAGTGGTTACGCGCAATTGCAGCACGGCGCTCGGCATCAACTTTGGCTGTGAGCGTGTCGCCCTTTGTGATTTTCCCTTCAGCAACGTGCGCGGCGTGACCAAAGACATTGGCTTTAATGCGGAAGGTGTCACGAACCTTAATAAGCGTTGAGGCGTTGCTTAATGTACCAGCGTCTCCGACTTGGCCACCCATCTCGGCGTAAAAAGGCGTCTTATTTAAAACAACGACAACATCGTCACCTGCGCTGACAGTTTCAACTTCGGTTCCATCCTTATAAAGAGCGAGAACCTTTGAAGCGCCTTCTTCAAGCTCTGTGTAACCCGTAAAGAGCCCTGCCTCTCCGTTATAAACGAGGCCAGCAGCAATCTTAAATTTCGCAGAAGCACGCGCTTTTTCACGTTGCTCGTTCATCGCTAGATTAAAGGCATCAATGTCAACCTTAAGCCCACGCTCGCGGCAAACGTCTCCAGTTAAGTCAACCGGGAACCCATAAGTGTCGTGCAACTTAAAGGCGATTTCTCCATCTAAGACGCCGTCTTTGGTTTGTGCAATCGCGGCTTCCAAGATTTCCATACCTGTGGCAAGCGTCATGCAGAAACGTTCTTCTTCAGCACGCAAGACTTCTGCAATGCGGGGGTTATTGAGTTCTGGGTAAAGTTCTCCCATCTCGTGGGCTAAGGGTTCGACTAATTTGTAGAAGAACAACCCACGAGCACCTAATTTGTAGCCGTGACGAATTGCACGACGCGCGATACGGCGAAGCACATAGGCGCGACCTTCATTGCCAGGATTTACGCCGTCGGCAACCGAGAAGGCGCAAGCGCGGATGTGGTCAGCAATCACCTTCAAAGACGGGCACTGCGGGTCGACGTTTTTGGCTCCCGCTTCTTCAACAGCAGCTTTTGCCGCACGCATGATGTTTTGGAAAAGATCAATATCGTAGTTTGTGGGAACGTCTTGTAAGACGCTAGCAATACGCTCTAGCCCCATACCCGTATCGATGTTGGGGCGCGGGAGGCGATTCATCTTTCCGCTTGCATCGCGGTTAAATTGCGTGAAAACCAAGTTCCAGATTTCGAGATACCGGTCACCGTCTTCATCAGGGCTTCCCGGAGGACCACCTTGAACAGAAGGACCACGATCGTAGAAGATTTCTGAGCAGGGACCGCAAGGGCCGGTATCTCCCATCATCCAGAAGTTATCTGACATGTAGCGTGCGCCCTTATTATCCCCAATACGGACAATACGGTCGGCAGGAATCCCGATTTCTTGATTCCAAATCCCGTAGGCTTCATCGTCTTCGGCGTAGACCGTGACCCAAAGGCGTTCGGGAGGTAACTTATAAACGGTTGTTAAGAGTTCCCAAGCCCAAGAAATCGCTTCACGCTTAAAGTAATCACCGAAACTAAAGTTTCCGAGCATCTCAAAGAAGGTGTGGTGGCGTGCGGTGTAACCGACATTATCTAAGTCGTTGTGTTTACCGCCAGCGCGGATGCACTTTTGAGAGGTTGTCGCGCGCGACAAAGACTTATCAAGACCCAAGAAATTGGCCTTAAATTGGTTCATACCTGCGTTTGTGAAAAGAAGCGTCGGGTCGTCCTGCGGGACAACGGGGCTTGATTTCACAATCGTGTGGCCCTTACTTTTAAAGAATTCCAAATACGCCTTCCGAATTTCGGAAGCAGTCATGTAGGTAGACGGTTTCATAGATGCTTAAAAACAATAGATAAGTTAAGAGACTCACGATTTTAATCCACTAGGGCTTAAGAGAATGCTGTAGGGGTTTATCTTTTTCGCAAAATCTATGGCCTTCTTTAATCCGTACAACAACAGACAATCATCGATTTTCGATGAAATTGTATTTTCTAGTTGCGAATGATTCTCATTTGTGTTTAGAATGCGTCCCATCAGGGCGGTCGACAGCAACCTGGACTCCTGCAAAGTTGACCGCCTCTCTTTTTTCTCCTCTTTAGGAAAGGCACACTTCACAATGAAATTCAAACTTGCTACTGCCGCGCTTGCGACATTCGCCGCGCTCGCGTCTCACGCTGCCGATGTCAACATCTACGGCTCAATTTCAACTGGCGTCGTTGTAACGCACACCAAGGCCACGGCTCAAAATAACAACGACTCCACGACATCTCTAACCATGGAATCTGCGTGGGCAGGAGACTCCGTGTGGGGTATTACGGCTGAAGAAGATCTCGGAGGCGGCGTTTCTGTGGGTGTTGCCCTAGAAAGTGAATATGACTCTGCCACAGGACAGATGACTGATGACGGAAAACTCTTTAACTCGATGAGTTACCTCTGGGTCGGTAACGACACCGTGAAGCTTTCCGTGGGTAACCTCGGTGGCGCGATTACGTCGGGCGGTGGTGACTTTGATATGGCCACAAGCTTTGATCCCCTAGAAGCCGCTTACGGCTTGGGCGGCATGGGGCTTGTTGCAACGAAAGACTTAGCTCCTGACTCTGCCGTTGCCCTTGAAGTGACTCCTCTTGAGGGCTTAAAGATTGGTTTTCAAGCCTCGATGGGAGACAAAACCGTTACGAAGTGGTCCGAGCGTGAACACTACTATGGTGTGGGTGTGAGTTACGAAAACGGCCCCTTTGCCGCGATGGTTGCTGCGGAAAACCTTCGCCGCGCGAAAACAGACGCACTCGATCGCAATGCTTACTACTTAACAGCAGGTGTTTCTTGGGATGCGGGATTTATTAAGCCGATGGCTCTATACCAGCACGCCAATAAGACAAGTCTTCGCGGATTCGCTGACGGCGCCTTAGAGAGCGCTTATGAAGCAGACGACAATGATGCAGCAGGAAAAGTCGATAGCTTTATCTTAGGGGCGACCGCCCCCGTAGCCGGCGGCACTCTTGCCTTTGCTGGCCAATACGCCAATGTGAAATACACAGATTCCGACAAGAAAGGCCGCGCTTACACCTTAGGTGTTTCTTATACCTACGAATTTAGCAAACGCACAAGCCTCTACGCGGGTGCCGTTTACGTGAAAGGTAAAAAGGAATTTGCTGAGTACGATGCCTTTAACCAATACCAAGTTGGTCTTGGTTTAAACCACACTTTCTAGGAGAAAAACAACCACCCTTTAATTAAAGTTCTTCCCCGTCCTTCGAAGCTTGTCTCCTTTCTTATGTTGCGTTCCTTAAAAAGCTTCGAAGGACTTTTTTTATGTGCTCAGTTTTTTTTAATCGTCTTATTTTGTGATGGCTGCTGTCATCTCTTCGGCTAGTTTCGTAGCAAAGGCTTTGTCGTCGGCTTCAACCATAACGCGCAATAAGGGTTCCGTTCCAGAAGGACGAATCAAGACGCGACCCCTTCCGACAATGGCTGCCTCGGCTTTTTTCACGGCCTTCACAAAAGGCGCATCCTCAGTCCAAACGTAGTCTTTCGCGACACGCGTGTTTAAAAGAACTTGGGGCATAAGTTTTAAGCCCTCTAAAAGTTCTGCAAGCGTCTTCTTTTGTGCGCGAATGGCGGCTAATACCTGTAAGGCGCTTACGATGCCATCCCCTGTTGTCTGGCGGTCTAATGCAATAATGTGGCCACTTGATTCTCCACCAAAGAGCCACCCTTTTTTAAGGAGCTCTTCCATCACGTAGCGGTCGCCTACTTTGGCGCGTAAGAATTCAATTCCTTCTTCGGAAAACTTCTTTTCCAAAGCGTAATTGGTCATCAATGTTCCAACAACGCCATCAACCTTCCCCGTACGTTTTCTATCAGAAACGATGACATATAAAAGCTCATCGCCGTTATAAACGTGACCCTTGTCATCGGCCATGATAAGACGATCTGCATCGCCATCGAAGGCAAGACCTAATTCACAACCTGCTTTCTTTGTGCGCTCGGATAAATCATCGGTGTGTGTGGCTCCTAACCCGCGATTGATATTAAAGCCGTCAGGGGTATTCCCGTCGACCACCACATCGGCCCCTAATTCATGAAAGACCGCGGGAGCGACGTGATAGGCTGCGCCATTGGCGCAGTCCAAATAAAGCTTCATCCCTTTTAAATCTAAGGTATTAGGGAATGTGCTCTTACAAAATTCGACATAGCGCCCTGCCGCATCATCTAAGCGATACGCTTTACCTAAAGCGTCGCTTGTGAGGCACGCAAAGCCTTGATCGATTTCTTTTTCGATTTCTTCTTCAACGGCATCGGGTAATTTCATCCCCTTTTCTGAGAAAAACTTAATCCCGTTATCGTCAAATGGATTGTGACTTGCGCTAATCACAACTCCTGCATCAAGCCTTAAGGCTCGTGTTAAGTAAGCGACCGCTGGCGTTGGAATCGGACCACAAAGAACGACGTCGACTCCGGCAGAAGAAAAACCCGCTTGCAAAGCAGCCTCTAACATGTAACCCGAAACGCGCGTGTCTTTTCCGATGAGAACAGTGGCGTGGTCTTCGGTTTTTCTCGCGTGGAAAACGCGGCCTGCACCTTGCCCTAATCGCAAAACAAAATCTGGCGTAATGGGGTCTTTCCCCACCCTTCCACGAACCCCGTCGGTTCCAAAATAACGTCGTGCCATAAAAAAACATTCCCCCGTTCTGTTAGGTGTTGCCGCATTTTAGCCCGAGAGAGGTCGATACCTTGAGCTCAGTTCTCGAGGGCGCCTGCCACGGCAACCAATTGAAAAGACCAACCCACTCCTAGGGCACCGACAAACTTCGGCGTAACCGCAATTTATGAAAATCACTCTTGCCGCCTGTAACTCATGAGTGTGTTGTCTTTCCCTTATTGAGAAGAAAGCTTTTCTTTTTTGGCTTCTATCAAGCCTTTAGGCTTCTTAAGAGACATTGGCCAAAATCTAGGCTAGAGAAAACGCTTTTCAGCGCTAAAATGAGTGCAAATCCATTCTTTTTACTCGGATACCGATTTCATGTCTGATTTAGTTAATCCAATCATTCGCCGCGAAGATTATCGGCCCTTTCCCTTTAACATTGATTCCGTTGAGCTCGACTTTGTTTTAGACGCCGAGTCCACCCTTGTCACAACAACAATGCTTGTGACACCGAAAGCTGGCTTTACGGCCTCAAACTTGCGCCTTGATGCCTCGGAACTTGCCTTTGAGCGCCTTTTTATTAACGGCACAGAAATCGACGACACACACTACACGTTAACTAGTAGCTCCCTTACCGTTCACGGTATCACAAAGCAATCGCGCCTAACAATCATCAACCGCTTTAGCCCCGCAAGAAATACGGCTCTCTCTGGCATCTATATGAGTAAGGGTGCCTTTATGAGCCAATGTGAGTCTCAAGGCTTTCGGCGCATTACCTATTGGCCAGATCGCCCTGACGTGATGAGCCGCTTTACCGTTACGATTCACGCTGATAAAGACGCGTATCCCGTTCTTTTAAGTAACGGAAACCTCGTTGATTCTGGCGTTGAGTCGCAAAACCGCCATTGGGCCAAATTCGTTGACCCCTATAAGAAGCCAAGTTACCTCTTTGCTCTCGTTGCAGGAAAATTTGTTGATCGCAGTGAAGACTTCCTTTTAAAAGACGGTCGCACCTGCCACTTAAGCATTTGGACTGAGCCCCACAACTATGAAAAAAGCGCTCACGCTCTTGAAAGCCTCAAAAAAGCCATTCGCTGGGATGAAGAGCGCTTTGGTCTTGAATTAGATCTAGACCGCTTTGGCATCGTTGCCACTGACGACTTTAACTTTGGCGCGATGGAAAATAAGAGCCTTAATATCTTTAATTCGCGCTATGTGATGGCCTCTCCGGAACTTGCCACTGACACCGATTACCACCGCATCGAATCCGTTGTCGGTCACGAATATTTCCACAACTGGACTGGAGACCGCGTCACGGTGCGTGATTGGTTCCAAATCACATTAAAAGAAGGCCTGACGGTTTTCCGCGATCAAGAGTTTTCGATGGATATGGCGCCAGACGCCACCACACGCGCCGTTTGCCGCATCCAAGATGTGCGCGATTTACGTCGTGCGCAGTTTCCGGAAGATGCTGGCCCCATGGCTCACCCCATTCGCCCCGA
>CAVEMY010000064.1:0-6925 GCA_963617005.1 Parabacteroides distasonis
GCCTCGTGCAAAGCACGCACAGCAAGTTCCATGTACTTATCTTCAAGAACGATACTTAACTTAATTTCAGAAGTACCAATCATGAGAATGTTAATGCCTTCTTTCGCGAGAGCCTCGAAAGCGGTACTTGCGACACTCGCGTGTGTTCTCATGCCGACACCGACAACGCTCACCTTCGCAACGGAGGTTGATGTGTGAACATCCAATTTCCCAGTTTCTGGAGTCACTTCTTTGTTGATGATCTCAAGGGCGTTTGTGAGGTCAGAACGCGGCAAGAGGAAAGAGAAGTCCGTTGTTCCATCCAAACCAACGTTTTGAACGATCATATCCACATCGATGTTGTGGCGTTCAATCGGTCCCAAAATCTTATAGGCAACGCCAGGGATATTCGGGACTTTAATCAAAGTGACTTTGGCTTCGTCTTTGGTGAAGGCAATGCCAGAAATTAGGGGTTTTTCCATCATGTTATCCTCGTTGACGGTAATGAGAGTGCCGGAGGTTTCTTCCTCTTCTAAGGGCATCTCTGGGTCAGTTAAACTCGAGAGAACTCGAACGGGCATCTTGTACTTGTCGGCAAATTCAACGCTTCGGGTCTGCAAGACTTTTGAACCCAAGCTTGCCAACTCAAGCATTTCCTCTGAGCTCAATGACGCTAAGCGGCGAGCCTTCGGTTCAATGCGTGGGTCAGTTGTATAAACGCCATCGACGTCTGTGTAAATCAAGCACTCGTCGGCTTTAAGAGCGACGGCAAGGGCAACGGCGGAAGTATCGGACCCACCACGGCCCAATGTTGTGACGTTTCCATCGGGGTCTTTCCCCTGGAAACCGGCGACGATAACGACTTTGCCTTCATCCAAGGATTCACGGATGGGACCTGCGTCAATGCTTTCAATACGCGCCTTTGTGTAGGCAGCATCTGTGTGAACGCCCACTTGTGTGCCGTTGTAGCTTACGGCCTCAACGCCAATGGCCTTTAAAGCCATCGCAAGCAGGCCGATACTCACTTGTTCGCCTGTACTTGCAATCACATCCAGTTCCCGAGGATCGGGATTGGGCATGATTTCTTTAGCAAGAGCAATCAAGCGATTTGTCTCTCCGCTCATCGCAGAAACGACAACAACCATACGGTTACCCGCACGATGCCATTTGGCAACGCGGCGAGCAACGTTCTTAATTCGGTCGGTTGACCCCATTGAGGTACCGCCATACTTCTGAACAATCGTCTTCATAAATCTATCTTTCGAAAATAAAAATCGCCTCTTATCCTACAGTAGAGATGCGAACTCTGCATTAGAAGAGAGCTGCTTAATTTTGATTTTTCTTATCAGGGCAAAGTTACTAATCGCAATTGCCTACACGAGAAGGTATTCGAGTTACTAGGGAACTACTTTGGCTCTGCGATTTCTACGCCATCTTCGATGGCCGCTTCTAGCCAGGCTTTCTTCGCATCCATGGCATTGGTAATGGCTGACTCTTTCGTTTCGCCTGAGCTCATGCAACCAGGAAGTTCTGGAAAGGTAACGACAAAACCGCCCTCGTCCTTATCCTCAATGAAGTCCATGCGGTGATTCATAGCTAAATAGTCGCTTAATGTTTTCATAAACTTCCATATCTAGCTCAATCTGCTAGAGCATTACTACAGACGTTTTCTTGTATCAGTCTTGAAAGGCAACCTTTCATGCATTCCGAGAAAAACAACTACTCTGCAGGATCAAACACGTCTTTCACTTCAACAACGGTGCGGTCTGTAATTGTTCGAACATTCTTTCTTTGCACTGTTCGAACGACAGCACGAATTGTTGTGCCATTAACAAGAGTAATCTTGCGATTTTTGACACCATCGAGAAAATCCTCGTCTTCCACTGTGGCATTGAATTCAAATCCGTCTTCGCCTTCACTAAAGCGCCATCCGAACTTGCTTCCGTTTAACGCGCCAACCAAGACGTAAAGAATGACTTCACTCTCGTTATCCGTTAAGACAACTCCCTCTTCACGACTGAAATATTTGCGGTCTTCTTTATTGATTTTGAATTCTTCACGTTGCCCAGCTTCATCTTTAAACAGACTGATGCTGTCAACTCCATCGGAATCCAACGTTTGCGTGAGTCTCGAAAGCTGAGATTTCGCTCGCTCGTTGTTGTAGATGTTAACGACACAACGATTAAAAACAGAAACGGAACCAATGTCGTTTTGTACTTTTACGGTTTCACTTTCCTTATCGTCTTCAACAACCTTTACCGCTTTGCCGTAAGCCCACTTGCAAAGCGCAACAAGGCCACCGAGGACAGTAAAAAGAGACGCAGTGGCCCCGACAGGAGTCTTAATAAATTCCTCAACAATATCGACGATAAAAGAGCCTGGACGGAAACCCGCATTAACCTTAATCTCAACTTCGACATCGCTTCCGTAAATCACAGAAGCCGCCTTTTTGGAAAGACCGTCTAAGGCAAGCAACGATTGAGCCAATGCAGTTGCAGGAATTTGGTGCGTCTCCAAAGCTTGACCGTCAAATTCAATGGAAAAGGACTCGTTCACGGCATTCTCCCGTATCTCATATTGAATCAATGTTTCATTTTATATCAAGCGAAAAAAAGTGCGACCTTTCGAGATGTAACCATCTTGTGAGTTCTACTATGAAGTAGTAATCTTTTGCCTCTAATTATATATAATATTAGGGACAAAAGAGACCACTCATGACAGTTGAAACACAGATACTTTCGAAAATGAAGCGACACAAAAGAGGAACTGCTTTCGTCGCGCGCGACTTTGTGCGCGAAAGCTCGTATGAGTCTGTCAAAAAGGCACTTACTCGCCTTGTTAATCGCGGAGAAATCCGCCGCGTTAAGCGTGGCGTCTATGACATCGCCCCCTTTAGCCAATTGCTTCAAAAAGAGGTCGTCCCCTCTGTCGAAGAGTTTGCAAAAGCCAAAGCTCGAAGTTACGCTTGGGTGATTGCCCCTAGCGAGCAGTACGCCCTAAACCTCTTAGGGCTATCGACACAAGTGCCCGCGAATTTTGTCTTTTCGAGCACAGGCCCTTATAGAAAATACACACTCGGAAATCGCACCGTTGAATTTCGTCACAAGGCATTGCGTGAATTAGAAGGAATGTCTCAAACATCGGCGCTCGTTGTATCGGCATTAAAGGCTTTAGGTAACGGTAACGTCACCGATGACCATATTGCAACAGTAAAGAGTCGCCTTACTCCCAAGGCAAAAAAGGCTTTATTAAAAGAGACACAGAACTGCCCGATCTGGATGCACGCCTGCATTGAGAAGATTTGTGGAGAGGATGCCCATGTATAAGTTTGCCCTGAATTCAAACGAGGAAAGAGCCGCTGTCTTCGATGAGTGTTCTGAAAGGTTAAAAATCAATTCGGCATTTATCGAAAAGGACTTTTGGGTGTGTCTATTGCTCGATTATTTGTTTCACAAAAGCCAGATTGCTCGCCACATTGCTTTCAAAGGCGGCACTTGCCTATCTAAGGCCTACAAGGCAATCGACCGCTTTTCTGAAGATATCGACTTAATACTTGATTGGAGAGTCTTAGGTTACGAGGCCGACGAACCTTGGCTAACCCGCAGCAAGACCCAGCAAGTGAAATTTAATGATGAGGCAAACGAGAGAACGGCAGCCTTTCTTCAAAGCACACTGATTCCTTCGATGCAAAAAGACTTTCACTCGCTTTTAGGTAAAGAAATCCGAATTGAACTTGACGAGAAAGATAAACAGACGGTTAACTTTTACTACCCGCTAACAAGTAGCAATCCAGCGATTTTGAAAGTCATACGTCTTGAAATTGGGGCGCTTGCCGCTTGGACGCCCTTTTGCTTTAAGAACGTGTGCTCCTATGTGGGAGAAAATTTCCCAGAGATTTTTACAGTGACAGATACCGTCGTACGAGCCACATCGATTGAAAGAAGTTTTTGGGAAAAAGCGACGATCTTGCATCAAGAGGCGCATCGCCCCGAAGGCTCGCGCGTGCCAGGAAGGTACTCGCGACACTACTATGACCTCTATCGTCTAGCCACATCAGAATACAAAGAATCTGCGTTGCGTGAAGTCGAACTCCTTAAAAAAGTCGCAGCCTTCAAGGAGAAGTTTTATCCGCGCACTTGGGCGCGCTATGACTTAGCAGCAAACCCCGAGACTTTAAAACTAATCCCAGAAAAGCACGTTGAAATTGAGTTGCGGCGCGACTATGTAGGGATGCAAGCGATGCTTTATGGCAATCGTCCGACGTTCGATGAAATTCTTGACACACTTAAAAAGCTTGAAAACGAGATTCACGCCCTAAAAAAGATCACGATTAAAGCGTAGGAAAAGCGCTACTAGCGTAAACTTTGGGCTACGCTATAAGAAGCCCTCACCCAATAATTATTCATTGTCTATCGAGTCTACTATGCAAGAGACGCACCTATATATTGCCCCGTCGATTCTTTCGGCTGATTTCGCTCATCTTGCCGATGAGGTGAATGCAGTCCTGCGAGACGGCGCCGATTGGATTCACTTTGATGCCATGGACAATCACTTTGTCCCCAATCTCACCGTCGGTCCTTGCGTACTTAAAAGCTTACGGCCTCATACAAGTGCAACGATCGATGCGCACTTGATGGTTGAACCCACAGATGCGATCGCACTGAGCTTTGCGAAAGCCGGAGCCGATATCGTTACCGTGCACGTCGAAGCGACAAAGCACCTCGATAGAACGCTTTCGATGCTAAGGGAAGCGGGAGTCAAAACGGGCGTCTCCTTTAATCCAGCCTCAGACCTTTCTGCGCTCAAGTATGTGATCGATAAAGTGGACCTCATTTTGATTATGAGTGTCAATCCCGGATTTGGCGGCCAAAAGTTCTTACCTAGCGTTTTGCCGAAAATTGAAGAAGCACACGAAATCATTAAAGAACACGAAGAAAAAACCGGTCACAAAATCTACCTTGAAGTCGATGGTGGCATCACCAAAGAAAATGCCGCAAGCGTTGTACGTGCCGGCGCCAATGTGCTTGTAGCCGGGTCTGCGATTTTTGGCAATAAAGACGCCTCAGGATACAAAAACGCCATTAAAGCCATTCGTGAGTCGGTAGCAAAGCCTCTCTAGTTAGAAAGCCTCTTTATGACTGAGTCAATTTTCGTCAGTGTCCTAGCCGTTGTCTTAGCGGAAATGGGAGACAAAACGCAGCTTTTGGCTTTGCTCTTGGCAGCGCGCTTTCGCAGTCCTCTCCCAATCGTCTTAGGGATTCTTGTTGCCACTCTTTTAAATCACGGCTTAGCTGGCGCTTTGGGCGCTTGGATTACAGCGACATTAACGCCAGACGTTCTTAAATATATTTTGATTGCTGGCTTTTGGGCGATGGCAGTCTGGATGCTCATTCCCGACAAAGAAGATGGCGGGCTCTTGGATAATCCATGGATACAAAAGTTCGGTGTCTTTGGAACAACGCTTGTGACGTTTTTCTTAGCCGAGATGGGAGACAAAACGCAGATTGCAACAGTGGGGCTCGCGGCGCACTACGCCAATGCCTACGCCGTTGTCTTCGGGACTACTATCGGTATGCTTATCGCCGACGTTCCTGCGGTCTTTATTGGAAACACGCTAGCGAAAAAATTACCGATTAAGTTAATTCACATAAGCTGCGCCCTACTCTTTTTTGCCTTGGGACTTGCAGCGTTTTTCGTATCCTAATTTTTCGTTCATCTGTGAATCGGGGGAGAAGCGATGAAACAAAAATCTGAAAAGAAAAGTTTGCGCGATTTAGGCGCTCTACCTAACAAGAAGCGTCAAACAAAACGCATTTCGCAAATCGAAGCTCTCACCTTAGAAAGTGTCTTCTCAGATACCCACAAAGGCGATATGGAAAAAGCACTCATCAAAAGTTGTGTCGAACTCTCCGTAGAAGACCAAAAGCTTTTTGCACAATCCATTATTAATCCACCGAAAGCAAACGGTGCATTAACTGATGCCATTAGGCGTTACAAAAAAGCCAAATCGAGAAACTAGCGACGCTTTTACTTTTTCGCCTGTGCCTTTGCGACCGCATCTTTAACTGACCGTGTGACATTGATGGCAATGGCCTTTTCAAGGTCGCTGCGCAGGTGAGCCCGGGTCTTCTTTAAGGCTAATTCGACAACAAGGTCAAGTTCTTCAAAGAGGTTTTTTTTCACTTCTTCAGAAATCTTGGCAATCAAGGCATCAACGTCCACTGCGGCGGTTGCTGCGTTTGTTGCAACAGGAGTGGCTGCAGGACTTGCGACCTTAGGAGCGATAACTGGTTCGATGCGAGGCGTAACTGGTTGCATTGGGCGAGGCATAGCGCGCGGCTCACGAATCGCCACCTTCTTTAATTCATCCCAATCGTAGGAGACATCCTTCGTTAGCGTTACCGTATCTGTCATTATTTAGGACTCCTATCGTAGGCCATCAGTGTGACTCCTGAGGCTTTATAAAGGCGAAATCTGGCGCGCGAGGTTTGTAGTTCAGATTCACTCGTGCCAACAATATCAACAATGCGATCGAATCTTTCGAAAGCGACTTTCCAATTCTCAGGCACATTATCATCTAAGAGAATTAAAACGTCGCTTGATTTAAGTTTGGTGAGATCTGTTGTAAATAAAACGTTTGTGTCACGCGCATACTCCGTATCGGCCCACGCGTGCGGAATAAAGGTCATATCCTCAAAGCGCCACAAATCGTCATAGACCATCTGTAAGAATGGTTCATTACTTGAATAAAGCGCCAGGCTCTTACCCATAGCCGACACTTTCTTCACGAGTTTACAAGCGTAAATCGAGCGATTGGCAACGTGATAGTGAAAGTCGATTTGCTTCATTTACTCATTTCCTTCTGAAGTAAGTGCTTTACCATCACAAAGTCGTGCCAGCTCTTTTCTTTTTCCACGGGACTACGCAAAAGGTAAGAAGGGTGATA
>CAVEMY010000065.1:0-654 GCA_963617005.1 Parabacteroides distasonis
GTTGTAGTGGGACTAGTTAGTTTTCTGTGTTTTTGATGCTGGTAGTTATTCGGTCTTAGACCAAAAAAAGGCATAAGCTAACCTAACACGGCGCAGAAAGGCACCAGGGGTGCCGTGCGCGAATTGTCCGTTCGAAGAACGGCAATTCAGTGACCCTCTCGGAGAGAGGGATGGAAGTCTTTGCGTAAGCTGCGAACGAAAGCGAAGCTTGAGTGGAGCTGTCTCGCAAACGCATGTAGGTCTGAGAGCAGTTTCAGTAAATTTTAACCGCCGATTCATTCAGATCTGGGGAAGGCTTAGGTGCGGTTAACTAGTTAAATTTTAGTTGATTTTACGTTACTTGATTAGTTAACCGAAGGTGATAATTTGTATATTAAAACTACCCTTAAAATCCTTAAAATTACCATCTTCTCCTGTAATTTAGTTGATTTTAGTTGTTTCTTCTCCTGCTCTCGTTCGTTCGCTTCGCTCCTCACGAGGTCCAGGCGTCAAGGCCTCATGCGATTTGCGGTCGGCTTCGATCCAAATTTCTATTGCTCCTGCCTCATTAATGTGATAGGTGACGGTGGGTTCGTAGTTGGAATTGTCTTGCCTAATATAAATTTGGCTTGACCCCCGTAACCAGCGAAAAAATTTTTTAAAAATTTTTTTCGT
>CAVEMY010000065.1:664-6906 GCA_963617005.1 Parabacteroides distasonis
AAAGTGGCTCCCAAAAAATCCTCTCCTACTAAAAAACGCCCCAAAAGGGCGTTTTAGTAGGTTAAATTAGACGCGAAGCTTGCGAAGCACGCAAGCGGCCTAATTTAAAAATCTGAAGGTAATTCTTCCGCAACCGTGTAAAGGCTTCTCTTCGCCTTAGAAGCGGATGCAACTTCGTCATCGTGGTCTCTAACCAAAATGCCCTTCTTAACTAGCGAACCAACGATCGCCTTTTTGCCGAGCTTATCGCTCAAATCAGCGCAAGTGAAAAATTCGCCGATTGACTTCGCAGCATCAATAATTGCTTTTTCGTTGTCAGTAAGTTTTGCATCTTCGCTAATTTCGCCAAGCGTAAAGACGCCAATTTTGCGCTTAGAAGGACGCATAAATTCCTCTTCGCCAACCTTAACAATTAAACCTTTCTTAACAGCGGCAGTAAGGTGACCGGGCTTGATGTCGAGGCCAGTAGCCTCAGAAATTTGAGCCATGTACATTGGCTTGTCAGAGTCGCTAAGGGCTTTGACGATGGCGCGAGCGGTGTCGGAGTAGACAGTTTGAGTTTCCATTTGTGTTTTGTTCCTTTCTTCAATGGTTTGAGGGGAAGATGTCTTTCTTCCTTACCTCTATATATATTATACAGAAGGATTTCGACCTTAGCCAATGTTTTTTCGACTTAACTGAGAGATTTTTGCAAAAGGGGCGCTACCTCTTAGTAAAAGCTAAGATTAATTTCCTATGTACACTACTAGTATAAGGGGTTTATGGGGCTTTGTCCAGAGATTTTTTCACTATTTTGGTGTAAACGGTCTTCGATCCCTAAATTAAGGGGCACCCCAATTTAATTGTTACTATTATTATAATATATGTAATCATTATCCCGTTTGTCCAACTTCATAAATTTTTTATTAAAGGTTAGGCGTTACCAAACATCAGGTGCGATCAAACATCAAACGCTATCAAATGTTAAGCGCTACCAAACATCAAGTGTTACCAAACTTCAAACGCCACCAAATATCAAATGTTACCCAGCAGACTGAATTAGGCGGCTGAAATTGGGTTAGGGCCTAGTCGACGTGTCGCCGCGAAACATTTTGGTAATGGGTAACATTTAGTAATGGGTAACATTTTGGCTCGGTAACATTTTACCTAGCCTTATTTTTTTAATCTTGTCCTACCTTTAACCTAGTCTTACTCCTGTTGCCTTTCAAGCCGAGTGAACCTATCATACACTGCCGCCATTTCAATGCTTTTTATTGCGGCTTCAAATGGGCAAGGCCCTGGGTGGGACCCACCCCCCATTCCGCCGCCCCCCCTCCCAAAATGCGGCCGCGTATAAAATTATGCTGGACATACTCCGCGGCTTGCGGTAAAATAAAGAGGGATAATATAATATATATAAGCGTACCGTGCTTAGAGTGCTCTAAATACGAAAAAACCCCAGCCAACCATCAGGTCAGCCGGGGCCGCAGACAGGGTCTGCTCCGGTTTACTGTCGAATATACCTATGTGAACTCCGGTAAAGCACTAGTCGTCCTTCCGCGGGCAGCCGTCATAGACGGAGTGGTCAATCACCCTTGAGCGCCGTCGCGCCCGTTAGCGTATCGCCGTTGTAGCGGGATTTGTACACCAAACCCAAGTAATTAATTTATGCATTAATTCGCAAACCTGCTTCTGCAACGTGCTGCAAGGAGGTTATCCCTAGCGTGACCTCGTGTCCGCCATACGTCGTCCTTATAATGGGATATCAAGCCCAATGGTGATTATCGCACACCACACGCTAAGAGGAGATAGGCGTTGCCTCTCGCCGTCAGACCAGGGGTGTCTGACTACCCTACATGGAATGCGATCCATGCTATCGAGACGCTTCTTTATAGCGCACCCCGTCTAGGATACGGGTTTTGCGGTGTACAGCCGCGGCAAACCAACCAGAACGCACTATGACCACAAGGCGTTGCCAACGAGGGGCGTGCCAATTCAACTAGACACGCTTAGTCGTCCACCCCTCGCGCCGGGACCTACGCACAACCTCTAATACAGACGAGTTGTTGCCTGGACAGCCCTTAAAGCAAGACTGCCGCGCTAGGGGACACTATCCCCCCATAGGGTGTATTCTTTTACGTGATGACCAGCCACGGTGCTGTTGTTAACTATGGTTGTTACAGCCCACGTTCTACCTTCCTGCGCGTGGCACAGGAACCAGACGGACAATCGAGAACTAAGTGTCTCAGGCGCGCGACGATACCTATACTGGATGATAGTGCGGTTTGAGTGATAAACCGGCAGGCCATACCTAGCTACTGCGGCAACATTTTGACCTGTTGCTGGTTGACCAATCGTACTCCATCCCCGCACCTGCGGACCCCTCGTGGGGAGGTGCGGCGACCCCTTGGTCACTGCGGTGTTTTAGTTGGGGAGTTCTCCGTCTCCACACCACACTCCAGTCACTTCTCTGGAGTAGGCGCTACGTCGCTCACGGCGACCTCACTAGCGGATTTTGCGTCCACCAGCGGTGCATCGAGACCCTTGCGGAGGTTTGATAAGGGGTGGCTCTTTCCCCTTAGGAAGAGAAGTTTTTTTCTTCCTTTCCTTACATATATATTATAGGCTAGATCTGCGGGTTTGGCAACAACTTTTTGCAGCCATTCTTTTTACGACCTAGCAAACGTACTAGTATGAGGAGCCAGTTGAGGCCGCCCCTCGCACTTTGCATTACGCCTTACCTCTTGGCTACGGTTGCGGAAACCAGTTGGATTCGAACCAACGCTTAAGTGCGCCTCGACAAGGAGCGTTAGGGGCTTGCGGCCGCTCGCTCGCTACGGGTCATCATTATGGACGAGGTAGGTCAGCCCAGTATCGATGAGAGAGGGGTCTTTCTGATGCGGCACCACGTTCGTGGGCGATCGATTGTTGTTCCCAACTCCAGCGCCTAATGACGCCAAAGCCAAACATTTGCTGTTCCAATTGCTGACTGTTTTTTCGTGCGTACACCTTATGTCCGCCAGTTGTCGATATCCTTCAAAGGTTATAGTGGTTGAGGATTAAGCCCACTGGTGGTCGATTCGAACGACCTCTTCCCGTAACATTTAGCCGCGAGGCCTCCCCATAAGACAGGGCACCCGCAAGGGGATACGTGCCACTGAATTGCTACAGTTGTTCTCTCCTATTAAACTAACCTACCGGGTTTCGGAGGACATTCGACCCTACGCCCGGCCCATGGGGATTCGAACCCTCTCTACTCCCGACATTGCCAACGGAAACCCGTTGCCCCCATAAGATGTACACACCAGGTGGGGGATGTGCGTACAAATAGCCAGAAGCGTGCTGCACAATAACACTAATGGGAATGCGGTTTTTGGAGTTAACAGCACCAGCAAACCGCAAAACCGATACCAATGCCGCATCTCTCACATATTTAACGCGACTGAGAGACTGCCCGCGTCCAGTATTAAGCCATGGACGGCTGCGCGTATTATTGCTCGTATACCGCTCACAGTGGTGGTTCGATTCCCCGCCGGGATGTTAGGCTTCACTGGGTAGTCGTTTTACTTCACTCTCCGTGGAAGGGTTTGAGGGGTTTTCCTTCCCCGAAGGAGGAGCCAGAAGTTTTTCTTCCTTTTCCTCACATATATATTATACCCGATCTTTTCGACTTAGGCAAGAAGTTTTTTCAACCTAAGCCTCGATCGTTTCGGGAAGGGGAAGTTTTATCTTCCTCTTCCTTACTATTATATTATAGACGATCTTTTCGACTTTGGCAACAACTTTTTGCCGCCACTCCTTAGTAGGAGTAGAAGGGAATTACGATTTTGCCCGCCTCAACATCCTTCTGCATCTGCTCAAGCATGGTGCGCATATTGGCAACTTCCCAATAAGGGCTGTCGTATTCCTCGACACGTACATTGGGGTCATCAATGGCGCGCTGGCGGTCAGCGATGGACTCGTAAAGTTCATCAACTTCCTCGCCCCACTTGCGGAACGCATAAGCATCTTCATCGGTGCATTTGCGCTGCTCGTCACGTAGACCAGCGATGCGCTGGCGATCCAATTCGTTGGCGCGAACAAGGTCAAGTTTGATTTCATTATCCTCATCCTCTGCGTCACGAACGGCCATAAACATATCACCAAGGAATCGTTTTAGGTCAACAAAGTAACCAACAGAAGTGAAGTCATCACCATCTTTGCCATAGAGAACGACACCATCCATCTCTTTATTAAAGACGGGGATTTTCTCTACGCACATATTGGTTTTAGGGTCTCTTCCGCTATTGAAGTAGCGACCCCACGCGCGGCCGAGGTCATTACGACCATTCATCCACGCGTCATCACACCAAACTATTTTGCCGTTTTCCCAGTAGTTGTAACCGATATCAATGCTCATTAACTTTTTCTCCTTTTTCTTACATATATATTATACAGTAGACGATCGACTTAGGCAACAAGTTTTTGCCACCACGGGGCTACCCCATCAGAGGGTAGCCCATGCTCCTTCAATTAGGCTGCCGCTTCCTCAGTGGAAGCCGCAAGGGCAAAGACTTTGACTTTACGCTTGGTATCAACCAGAATTTCACGTTCGCCCACGATGGCAACTAGACCTTTCTTGGTGAGAACGTTAATCGATCCGGATTTGATTTCAGTGCCGGCTTTCTCGCTAGCCTCAGCAAGGGTAAGACCCTCAGTGCCATCGAGTGCCGCAAGGAACGCTTTTTGTTTGTCGTTGAGTTTGGCGTCCTCAGCAGGAGCAGCCGCAATTGCAAAGACTTTAATTTTGCGTTTCGCTTTCACGATAACTTCGCGGTCGCCGACAATAGCAACCAGTCCCCTTTTAACAAGGGTGTTAATCGATCCAGATTTGATTTCGACACCAGCTTTAGCGCTGGCTTCAGCGAGAGTGAGACCTTCGGTCTCTTTGAGGGCGTTGACAAACGCGGATTGTTTTTCGTTGAGGGGTTTGACGTTGATGTTGGTTTTCATAATTTTTTCTTCCTTCCTTACATTATTATTATATACCTTATTTTTGGCTAGGTCAAGCACTTTTTAACTCGGATTATTTATCGATTTGACTGGACATTCCAATCGCCTCCGGGTTGAAGATGTAGACTGCGGCACTCGCAACAGGATCGGTTGTAAGCGTTGTAGACAGTGTAGGTCATCTGTTTTTCCTTTCCTCCTTACATTATTATTATATACCTTACTTTCGGATCGGTCAAGCACTTTTTGAAGTCGACTTTTCCGAGGAGAAGGATTTTTTTCTTCCTTCCCCTTACAAATATATTATAGACCAGCTAAACGGGTTTTGCAAGCATAAAATTTGATTTGCTGCTGCTTAAATTTCTTGACAAAGCCGGAATACCGGCTTCTTTTTTTATGATCAAAAAACAGATTTTGCTGCTTGAAAAAAGTATTGACAAATTCGCCTGGCGGCGTATAATAAAAGGGGATAATATAATATATAAAATATCAGTAAAAAATTATCACTAATTGCTGCTGCTGCTGCTTGACAAAAAGAAAAATTAGGCGGATAATTTTTCGTCAATTAAAACACAAATAAAATTGACACGAGCCGTGTCAAAATAAAATCAATATTGCTGCTGCTGCTGCTTGACAATACCGAAATACCGGCGTATAATTTTTTTCGTCTTTTTATATTCAATTTTAGTTGACGCAAAAAAGATCAAAAAAAAGAAAAAAATGCTGCTGCTGCTGCTTGACAAATACGAAAATTGGGCGTATGATCGAAAAATTTTCTTGACAAAGCCGAACGGACAGCGGGTCGCGGCGATTGTGAACGCCCAGTGTTCACCGCCATTTGCGCGAAAAATCCCGACACCATCGACATTTTTTGAATTTTTAAAGATAAACTGACGTGGTGTGTCAACAAAAAAACGCCGGACAACGCCGGCGCATTTGGGTATAAAAAAAGACCCCTTATGGGGTCTAATTTTAATAGTCAACGCGTTCGATAATGAATTTAATGGCGTCAATGATTAAGTTGTAGAAGTGTTCTCTTTTTTCTTTGTCCTTTTTATCCGGCACCTCTGCAAAGAATCCCATAAAATCAACGTCACTAGTGATAATCACATTTGTTCCATCATGCTCAAATCTTAGCAAGCGGTAATTTGTTTGGTCTTTAAAGGCAACTTGCATTTCTACCTCATCTTGATCGAGGTCAACCACTTTAATTATATCGCGAATGGCCTTTTTAATTTGCGCTTTTGTATGGAATGGCCCATGTTCCTCGTCGG
>CAVEMY010000066.1:0-1850 GCA_963617005.1 Parabacteroides distasonis
CTGAGTATACCTATCTCTTTTCTGCTGTTAGAGGTTTGCCTTTGAAATCTCTTTTAACGATTTACCGCGCCTCATGGGGAAAATCGCAACAAAAACTCCTCTTCACTCACTCTATAATGGGAAATTTAGAGTACAAGCTTTTTTCAAGTTTTTAGTAGGTTCAATGACTTCCCCAGATTTAATTGGAAGACAGTTGCGACGTGTTGGTAAAGATGCCCTCGAGTATTTCTCTCGGCATACCAAAACCACACGTCTTAAGTCGTATCACGTTGCCGCTCTTGTTGGCTTAGCTGCATTTGCAACGCCTGCGATTGTGGCAGCGATGTTTTGCACGGCACCTTCTTCAACGGGAAGTCTTGCTGAAGAGACGTCCACGGACGCTCTTACTCGCGTCGAAAAGCGACTAGATATTCGATTGCCTGACCTACGTTCACAGATGGATGCAATCGGAAAGAAAGACGACTCTGTGATGCACGAAACTTATGTCACAAGTTCCGATACGCTACGCTCGCTTTTATCGCGCCTTGGCATTCGTGATAACGATGTCGTTGGCTTTATCGAGAAAACTCCTGGCACGAAATCCTTGCTTAACCTGCGGCTTGGCCAATACGCCACCGCTTCGACGCTTGAAAATGGGACGCTAGTGACTTTGCGTCTTTATGAAGATGCCAAAGATCAACACACGATGTATGAAATCACGCGTGATGGGACGCATCTGCAGTTTCTAAAGAAACCCTTTAACTACGAAGTGCAATGGGCAATGGCAGAAGGCATCGTCCAAGGACTTCCGAGCGCAAGCCTACAAAAAAGCAATCTTCCCTCTTCGATTATCAATCAGATGCACGAGGCCTTCGATTACGATAGAGACGTCGTCAATCAACTCAAGCAAGGCGAAGCCTTCCGTGTGATTTATGAAAATAAATACATCGACGGAAGTTTCGTGCGTCTCGGGAAGCTCCTAGCCATGCAATTTGAAATCGATGGGAAAACACGCGATTACTTCTGGTTTCCCGATGACGGTCAAGGTGGGCACTATTACGATAATAATGGCGTACTCACTCAACGCACCTTTATGCGTATTCCGCTCGATGTGAAAAATGTGAGTTCTGAGTTTTCTCCGATGCGTCGTCACCCCATCACGGGTGTTTTGCGTCCTCATAGAGGAACTGACTTTAGAGCGCCGTGGGGCGCTGTGGTTCGCGCTGCCGCTGACGGCAAAGTTGTCTTTGCTAGCACGGGAACGGGCTACGGAAAATACGTCCGTATCCAGCACGGACCCGATTACCAGACGCTTTACGCTCATCTTTCGAGCATTGATCCGAAGATTAAAGTGGGTTCTGAAGTCCAGCACGGGCAACCAATCGGAAAAGTTGGGCAAACGGGGCTCGCCACAGGACCCCACTTACATTACGAATTGATTTTTAACGGCACGCAAATTAATCCGATGACAGCCGAACTTCCCGATACGCGCTCCTTGAGTCCGTATCAGATTGCGAAGATGGAAGCGCTTGTCGCTCCTTTACAAGAAAAGCTTTCCTTGTTGCGCCGTGTTCAAGTTTCTCAAGCAAAAAAATGATAGATTCCACGCTCTTAAAACCCGTTTTCTTAGGTTTGATGTCAGGCACGAGCCTAGACGGCATTGACGTTGTCGCCGTGGACTTTTCGGGAAAGAAACTTCAGCTTCTTGGCCACCACTTTCTTGCCTACCCTGAAGAGCTTCGTGAAGAACTCCTTGGTTTAAGCGCGCCTAGCGAAAACGAAATTGAACGAGCCGGAAAAGTTTCTCTAACGCTTGCAAAGCTTTATGCGCAAGCTACTCTTGAACTCTTGGATGCTTACGATATTTCTCG
>CAVEMY010000066.1:1992-6865 GCA_963617005.1 Parabacteroides distasonis
TTAGCCGCAGGTGGCGAAGGTGCGCCTCTTGTTCCAGGCTTTCACGCGGCTCTCTTTTCTTCAAATACTGTGGCTCGCGCCATTGTCAATCTCGGTGGTATTGCAAACGTCACTCTCTTGCCACCTCGCAGTAAACGTTATTTGCGTGTTTCTGGATTTGATTGTGGGCCAGCCAATGTCCTTTTGGACGCTTGGGCAAATAAGCACTTAGGAAAGCCCTTTGATGAAAACGGGGCTTGGGCAGAAACGGGCGTTATCAACACAGCTCTTTTAGAAAAGATGCTGAGCCACCCCTATTTTGCAAAACCCGCCCCAAAGAGCACAGGACGCGAAGACTTTAATCTAGCCTGGCTTGAAAGCCTCACTGAAGGCATTAATCCAGCGGATGTTGAACGCACCCTAATCTCTTTAACAGCAAAGACCGTTGCTCACGCTTGTAAGAAAGCGCCCGAGGTTTATCTTTGTGGTGGCGGAACAAAAAATGCTCTGCTTTTTAAAGAAATCCAAAACGAGTTAGCTCCCACAAGCGAAGTCTTTAGTACCGAAGTCTTAGGCGTTGACCCGATGCACGTTGAGGCGATGGCGTTTGCTTGGTTAGCGCGTGGCTTTTACTTAAGGCGGCCAGGAAACCTCTGTGAAGCAACACACGCCGCAGGTCGTCGCGTGCTAGGGGCTCTTTACCCACACTAAAGGACGCAGCATGCGAAATACTGTAAGTTTCTTTGTTGCTCTCGCTATTGGCTTTGCCTCTTTTGCTGGGCTCGCAGCAGATGCGGCAGAAAAAGAAGTTGCCGCCGCCTTTGAAAAGCGCCTTAACGTCAAACCCACCGTTGTACGCAAAGCCAATGTGTTGGGCCTATATGAGGTCTACGCCAATAAGCGCGTTTTCTACGTGGATAAAACGGCGCGCTACCTTTTCGCTGGCCACATTATCGACACCGAGAAAAATCGCGACATTACCTCTGAGAGCCTTGCCGAATTTTCTCGCGTCAAATGGGAAACACTTCCCTTAAAGGACGCCATTAAAGTTGTTTACGGTAACGGAAAACGGCGCGTCGCTGTGATAACAGACACCCACTGCACGTATTGTCGCTTACTTGAACAAGCGCTCAAGCAAGTCGGAAACGTCACCGTTTATAACTTTATGCATCCAACGGATCGCTCGCGCGAACTCTCGCGACGCATCGTTTGCGCTAAAGACCCCGCTCTTGCTTTCCAAAACTATATGGCAAGCGGCATAGAACCCAAAGATGCCGTCGAAAAGTGCGATTCCTCAAGCCTCGATCGCAACCGTGCGTTAGGTCGCAAATTAGGCATCGCCGGAACCCCCGTTATTATTTTCTCCGACGGTTCAGTGCAGCCTGGGAGCATGGCTCCTGCTGACCTCGAGCGTCGCTTAAATCACTAACTTTTTGAGTACTCCATTCATGACACATATTGCCTCGCTTGACCCCATTATGAAGCCCAGAAGTATTGCTCTTATTGGCGCTTCAACACGAGATCATACGATCGGCTCAGATATACAAAAGCGTTTAGTTGAATATGGGTTTACAGGACCCATTTATCCTGTAAATCCCAAAGCTCCCACTGTGGGTGGCCTAAAAGCCTACGCGAGCGTCCTTGATATCGAAGGACCTGTTGATTTGGCCATTATTGTCATTAACGCCAAACACGTCTTAAGTGTGATCGATCAATGTCATGAAAAAGGCGTGGGAGGCCTTTGCGTGATTTCCGCGGGCTTTAAAGAGTCTGGAGAAGAAGGCGCCCTCTTAGAAAAAGAACTTCTCGCCAAATGCCGCGCCTATGACATGCGCTGCATTGGTCCGAATTGCTTAGGTGTCGTCAATACCCACCCATCGATTCGTATGGACGGGTGCTTTGCTGAATCATTACCTGAGCGTGGCAACATCGGATTTGTCTCGCAATCTGGCGCCTTAGGTGGCGGCATTTTGAATATCTTAAAAGACCTCAATATTGGCTTTGCGCAATTTATTTCGATTGGCAATCAAGCTGACGTTGATGCAACAGCTGCAATTGAATATTGGGAAAACGATGACGATGTCGGACAGATTCTTCTTTATATGGAATCGATTCGAGATCCAGCGGCCTTCAGGAAAGCTGCAAGTCGCGTTTCGAAGAAAAAACCGATTCTTGCCTTAAAGGCAGGAAGGTCAACCGCTGGAGCAAGTGCTGCGAGTTCTCACACAGGGTCCTTGGCTGGCTCTGATAAAGCAGCCGATGCCCTTTTGCGTCAGTGTGGTGTGATTCGTGAGACGTCTTTACAAACACTTTTTGCCACAGCCAAAGTCTTTAGTCGCTCCCCATTATCTCAAGGCAATCGCATTGCGATTATCACGAATTCCGGGGGTCCAGGCATTATGGCCGCAGACGCCATTAGTGACTTAGGATTGGAAGTTGCGAAGTTATCTTCTGAAACGCAAACCACGCTTCGCTCCTTTTTACCAGCGGTCGCCTCAGTAAAAAATCCCGTTGACATGATTGCCTCTGCCCCGTTAGAGCACTATCAGAAAACGCTTGACGCGGTGCTTTCTGATGAAAACGTGGATGCCGCGCTTGTGATCTACCTACCCTTCTTAGGGCTAAAAGACACAGAAGTAGCCAAGGCTGTGTGCGAGGCGAAAGCGCGCCACGCCGATAAACCCTTAATTGGCGTTTTTATGACAGAGAGCCACTTCTTTACCACAGACGTTGTCTCAAAGGCCAACATGCCTTTCTTTATGTATGTGGAAGAGGCTGTGAGCGCTTTGTCTCGCCTTTGTAAGCAAAGCGCGTGGGTGAGAAAGCCCGAGGGGAAAATCCCAACTTTCCCAAGCGACAAAACAGCAATTCGCGCAATTTTCGATGGGGCGATCGCAGAAAACCGCGATCAATTAACCACAGAAGAAAGCCTTCAGGTTTTAAAGGCTCTCGGTATTCGTCTTTGCAAAGCAACTTTGGCAAAGAGCGTCGATGAGGCGCTAAGTGCGGCTAAAGAAATTGGCTACCCCGTTGTCTTAAAGATTACCTCAAAGACCACGTCGCATAAAACCGATGTGGGCGGCGTTCGTGTGGGCATTGATTCCGATAAGGCTTTAATTGATGCGTATAACGCGATGATCGATGCGCTAAAGAGTAAGAACCTTCTCGCTGGTCTCGAAGGCATTCTTGTTCAAGAACAAGTTGAGGGGCGTCGTGAATTGGTTTGCGGCCTAGCTACTGACCCACAGTATGGTCCGATGTTGATGTTTGGCTTAGGTGGCGTTTTTGTCGAGACCTTAAAAGACGTCACATTCGATATCACGCCGATTACTGATGTGGATGCCCACGATATGGTGCGCCGCGTCAAGGCCTTTAAGCTTTTGGAAGGTGCTAGGTCGAGCACCCGAGCGCAGATCGATAAAGTCGAAGAGACGCTCCTTAAGATTTCTCAGCTCGTAGGCGACTTCCCAGAGGTCCTCGAGCTTGACGTGAATCCTTTGATGATTTGCGAAAAGACGGGCGAACCCATTGCCGTGGACGCGCGCATTCGCATTCGCTTGTAAGGGGCACGCGGCTAGTCTATAAGCCGGATTTTGTTACGCCAAAAGCGTTGGCAATCATTCATCTAGGGCCCTACTCGCGTAGGGCCTCAAGCCATCTACCCGCGACCATCTTCCGAGCAGGAATCAAGCGGACCGCCTATTTGATGTTGCTCCCCGTAGAGATTGCCCGTTTCACCCGAACTTAAATCGGCTCGTCTCTGTTGCTCTAATCCTCGCCTTGCAGCGGAGAGTCGTTAGCTCCTACGGCGCTCTGTGGAGTCCGGACTTTCCTCGTGTGGCGTTAACCCACCCGCGATTGCCCGACTAACACGCGTGCGAAGCGAAACTTTAAGGACTCTTCAAAGAAATCGCAACGAATGGGCGCTTTTTTACTGCAACAGTTTCAAACACATCTTTTCGCCGCGGCGCCTAGCGCTTCGCTTAAAATTCGTGCATTCTTTTTCGATGGCACAAAATCTATTTTTTTCCTGCCTAGAAGATTCTTTTGGAGTTTGAACACATATGGGACTAAATGAAGAGCTTTTCTTAAGAGCAAAGAAATCCATTCCTGGGGGCGTGAATTCTCCTGTGCGAGCTTTCGCAAGCGTTGGGGGTGCTCCTCGGTTTATTCGCAAAGCTCAAGGCGCCTATATGTGGGATGAAGAGGATCGCCGCTACATTGATTATGTGGGCTCTTGGGGCCCAATGATTCTCGGGCACAATCACCCGAAAGTCGTCGAGGCTGTCATCGCTGCGGCAAAAGAAGGACTTTCTTTTGGGGCGGCGACAAAGGCGGAGATTGAACTCGCGGAAGAAGTGAAAAAACTCGTTCCTTCAATCGAACAATTGCGCCTGGTGAGTTCTGGAACCGAAGCTGGGATGAGTGCCCTGCGACTTGCGCGAGGCTACACAGGACGCAACAAGATTGTGAAATTTGAAGGGTGCTATCACGGGCATTCCGATAGTTTGCTTGTGAAAGCGGGTTCTGGCCTTTTAACGTTCGGGAATCCCTCTTCAGCAGGAGTGCCTAAAGAAGTCACAGAACACACCATTGTTGTCGAGTACAACAACCCTGAAGCACTCACCGACGCCTTTAAGCGCGAAGGCGACTCGATTGCTTGTGTGATCGTTGAAGCCGTTGCTGGGAACATGAATATGGTTCCTGCCACACAAGAATTTATCGATACGGCACGAAACCTTTGCACAAAATACGGGGCACTACTCATTGTCGATGAAGTAATGACGGGCTTTCGTGTGGCTTTAGGGGGCGCACAGTCCATTTACAAAGTCACTCCCGATATCACAATGTTCGGGAAAGTGATTGGTGGGGGACTCCCTGTCGCAGCCTTCGG
>CAVEMY010000067.1:0-6840 GCA_963617005.1 Parabacteroides distasonis
CCTAATCAAGCGCTTTTCTTAGTGCAAAGGGAGACCCGTGTGGTCTCCTTTTTTTCACTGTTGGGTTTAGTGTTTTGTAGCCGTTGAGCCTTCTGTGGTGCCGTTTTCAAAAAGAGCGGCGACATCGATTTTGTCAAGCTTGTAGTGCTTGCCGCAGAATTCGCATGTGACTTCAATCGCGCCTTTTTCTTCGATGATCTCTTGAGCAGTTGCTTTCCCTAAGCTCTTAACCATCGCGTCAATTGCGGCTTTCGAGCACCGACACTGAAAGCGGGGAGTTGCTTCATTGACAACACGGGGGTTATCTTCCCAAAAGAGGCGTCGAGCTAAATCGGTCGCGTCTGTATTTAAGAGTTCAGAGTCTTTGACCGTCTGCCCAAAGAGCACGACTTCATCAAAGCCTTTGTCGTTTTCTTCGTCGGCAACGGTATCTGTTTTGGCAGTACCACCTGTTTTGGGAAGTGCTTGTAAGAGAACGCCACCAATGGCTGCATCGCTTGCTGCAAGCCAAATCCGCGTTTTCAATTGCTCAGAGTGCGTCATGTAGTTTTCTAGTGTTGCTTCTACGCCCGCATTATCTAAGGCAACAAGCCCCTGATAGGGTTGCTCTCCCACGCGACGATCGGCAGCATCCAAAATCACAGCACAGCGCCCTAAGCCATTGGCGTTCACAAGGTCTTTAAAGGTGGCAGTGGGGGCAATGTCTTCAGGTTTTACGCGTAGTTGTGCGGTTGCGCGAACGAGAAGTCCTGTTCTCACCTCAACGATTGCAAGTTTCACGGGGCCGTCGCCTTGCAGTTGAAGCACTAAGGCGCCGTTAAATTTCAGACCCGCAGAAAGCATCAGGGCGCCAGAAGTGAGTTTTCCAAGGAGGGTTTTCACAGGAGCGGGAAGCTTCTGGTTTTTCGTGAGTTCTTCCCAAAGAGTTGTTGCATTGAAAACGACGCCTCGCGTGTTTTTTTCAGAAAACATTAACTGCACGAGTTTATCTGCCATATTTTTGCTCCCTAAAAACCTATGCATCCTTCGGAAATTTCGATATTCTAGCGATATGACTATTGACTTACACACACATTCCACAGCAAGCGACGGCGATTTCACGCCGACCGCTCTCGTTGACCTCGCCCATCAAAATGGTGTCACGCACTTAGCGTTAACCGATCACGATACCTTAAGCGGTAACGCCAAAGCCGCCGAGCGTGCAAGCGACTTTGGTATGCGCTTTATCCCTGGTATTGAACTCTCGACAAACTGGGGAAAAACCTGCATTCACGTCGTGGGCCTTAATGTGGATCCCGAGAATACGGCACTAAAAAATAAATGCGAAGAAATCGCAGAGTTACGCACGACACGCGCCGCCAAAATCGCACATCGCTTGGACGCTTTGGGAATTGCTGATACCTTAGAGGATATTCACGCGAAGTTTCCGAAAGTAGAAAACATCTCGCGAGCGCACTTTGCCCGAATCCTTATGGCAAGAGGCGTCGTGAAAAATGAGCAACAGGCCTTTGACCGTTTCTTAGGAACGGAGGGGCCAGCGTATGTGCCAAGCCCCTGGCCAGAGTTAGAAGAGTCGCTTACTCTTATCAAGAATGCTGGGGGAGTCGCTGTTCTCGCGCACCCGATGCGCTATAAATTTAAAAGTAAATTGTCTCTTGATGCGCTGCTTCACGATTTCGTGAAAGCCGGTGGCGCAGGGATTGAGGTTTCTAGCGGCAGTCAGTCACCAGCCTATTCAACCGTGTGCGAAGCGATGGCGAAGAACTTTCACCTCTATGCTTCGTGCGGTTCTGACTTTCACAGAGTGGGAGCTGAGCGCCCGTATCCAGGATCTGAACCAGTTCTTCCTAAAGAATTGCCGTTTATTTTGGATTTGATTCAGTAGAAACTTAGCGCCCTTCACGCTCAGCTTCACCAATGAGATGCAGGCTATCGCCCTTACTTTGATTGTGACGGTGTTTGGCAATGACTAGGCACATCGAGATTGCTACCGCTAAGCCAAATCCGAGCATTGTCATTTCAACGGACACATCGCACTTAATGAGAAGCGAATAGATGCCAAGCATCAAAAGAATCGAACTATTCTCGTTAAAGTTCTGTACAGCAATCGAGCGCCCTGCACTCATTAGGACGTGACCACGGTGCTGCAAAAGCGCATTCATCGGAACAACGAAGAATCCAGCTAAGGCACCAATCACAATCATCATGGCGCCAGAAAAGAGGGCGGCATATCCAATCGTCAAACCAAAAAGACTAAAAGATCCTGGCATCAATCCAGCTTTAAAGTAACTCATCGCGGCAACAAGAAGACCCATGGCTACGCCAACAGGGAGAACAGCGACCGATTTCTTTAGTGGCACCCAAGCCGCCGCGGCGATTGCGCCAATCGCAATACCAATCGATACCACGGCTTGAAGCATTGCCCCTTGAGATAAGTTCATGCCAAGAGCGACTTCAGCCCACTTTAAAACGAGAAACTGCAAAACGGCACCCGCGCCCCAGAAAAGAGTCGTGACAGAAAGCGAAATCTGCCCCAAGCGATCTGTCCAAAGTAAATAGCAGGAGTAGGCGAAGTTTCTGATGCTTTGAACGGGTTCAAAACTTTGTTTCTTGTAGCGTGCCCCCGTATCAGGAATCGCAAGGTTTACGGCCGCGGCCGCGACATACACAAAGACGATGATGGCAATGGCGCCTTCGGCAACCGTCGTGATTCCAAAAAGCTTCATGTGGAAAAACGCCAAGAGGTTCGCGCCAAAGGTCGGTTCAACTAAGATGCCGCCAAAAACGACACCAAGAATAATGGAGACTACCGTAAGGCCTTCAATCCAGCCGTTTGCAACGACGAGTTTTTCAGGAGGCAAGAGTTCAGTGAGAATGCCGTATTTGGCAGGCGAATACGCTGCCGCCCCAATGCCAACGATCGCGTAAGAAAGAAGGGGGTGGCTACCAAAGAGCATTAAGAGGCACCCTGTGACTTTCACGGCATTCGTGATAAACATCACACGGCCCTTAGGCATCAAATCGGCAAAGATTCCGACCCAGCTAGCAAGGACAACGTAGCTAATGACAAAAAAGAGTTTAAGTAAGGGGGTCATCCACGCCGGAGCGTCGATACTCACTAAAAGCGCAATCGCAGCGATGAGTAATGCGTTATCGGCAAGACTCGATAAAAACTGCGCACACATAATGGTATAAAAACCGCGCTTCATAAACCTCTTTCTATGTTGATATGAACGAGATGCGATTTTAACTGAGAGTAAACGAAATACTTACGTAGAAAACACAAAAGCAACGCTTTGAAACATACCTCTTAAGATTTTGCAGGTTAAAGCTCTAAAGGGTAAAGCGCTTTTTCTGTTGATGGCGAACTAGCCACATCCCGATGGTCATCACAAAGCCAAAGATAAGCATCGTGTGTGTGACCGTAAGTCCCACACGCACCATAAGGCTATAGAGCCCCAACATCACGAGGATCATCGTGTTTTCTGCGAGGTTTTGTACGGCAATCGCTTGTCCTGAGGTGAGAAGTTCTTTCCCGCGATTTTGATAGACAGCATTCATTGGAACCAAGAAGAGTCCGGCTAAAGCGCCAACGATGAGCATAAAGAATCCGGCAGTTAAGACGCTCACTCGTATCGAACACCCGAAAACGGAAATCACGCCCGGGAAAAAGGATCCATCAAATACGCTTAATGCTGCCACTGCAAGTCCCATTGCAACACCCGTCCACAAGACATCAAAAGCCTTGCGTATCGAGACGTAGCGGGCCGCTAAGACAGCTCCCACTGCAATACCCAAAGAGACCACAGCTTGAAGCATGGCGCCTTCCGATAGCGGCATCGCAAGGCGCTCCTCAGCCCACCTGAGGACCAAGAATTGAAGCACAGCGCCCGTTCCCCAAAAAAGCGTTGTCACAGATAGCGAGCACATGGCAATCGCGTCTGTGAAAATCACGCGACTGGTTTGATAAAAGGTGTGGAGATTGCCAAAAAGGGAGAACTTCGCGTTTTCGTAATGAGCGTGGGTATTGGCAATCGTAAGGTTAATGAGAGCAGCTACGGCGTAAATCGCTGTCACAAAGGCAATCGCGGCTTTTTCTACAGTTAAATCCAAAAAGATCTGGAGGTGCAAAAAGCTATACAAAGATTTTGAAAATGCGGGGTCAACGAGTAAGCCTCCGAAAAGAACGCCTAAGATAATCGATACGACAGTCAAGCCCTCCATCCAGCCATTAGCGGCAACGAGTTTTTCTTTCGGGAGAATTTCAGAAAGGATTCCGTATTTTGCAGGAGAATAGGCAGCCGCCCCCGCGCCCACAATCGCGTAAGAAAGTAGGGGGTGAGAGCCAAAAAGAAGCATTAAGGAGCCGATGATTTTCAAGGCATTGGTGACAAACATCACGCGACCCTTAGGCCACATATCCGCTAAGACCCCAACCCAAGCGGCAAGCACAATGTAGCTTACGGTAAAAAAGAGGCGCAAAAGGGGCGTCATCCAATCGGGAGCGTCGATGCTCACTAATAGGGCAATGGCAGCGATCAGAAGCGCGTTATCTGCAAGACTTGAAAAAAATTGCGCACCCAAAATCGGTGCGAGTCGTTTATCCATTAAAAAACCTCTTTAAATCGATTTTTGCAGTGTAGCATTGAGGTATCGATTTTAAGGAAAGCTTGGGGGGATGTTCCCGAGACCTTTGTAAGTTTTCTTACTTTTTGTGAACATCTTCCCAATACAAACGAACTTTCATTGCGAGTAAATCTTATGGCCAAAGCACGAGTCGAATACGTCTGTGAGTCCTGTGGTGGCTCAACGGTTAAGTGGCAAGGACGTTGCCCACATTGTGGTGCCTGGAACACGATGAAGGAATTCAAAATTCCTGAAAAAAGTGCCGCGCGCTTTGGTTCCGATAAACATAAGAGCACAACGTTAATCGAAGCGACAAAGGCTTCGGACTTATCTGAAATTGAAGCTAGACAGGTCCCCCGCCTCTTGGTCGGTATCGAAGAATTCGATCGTGTCGCTGGGGGCGGGTTAGTGAAAGGCGGCGTCACTTTAATCGGCGGCGACCCAGGAATCGGTAAATCCACATTACTTTTGCAGGTCACAAGTAAATTAGTTGCGCAAGGCGTTAAAACGCTTTATGTCACAGGCGAAGAATCCGCCTCTCAAGTTGCTCTTCGCGCCAAGCGCTTAGGCGTTGAACCCAAGGGCATTACCCTCATGAGCGAAATTGAACTTGAGAAGATTGAAAAGGCGCTACTTGAGTTGGAACCTGAATTTGTGGTGATTGATTCGATTCAAACGCTTTTTTGTTCAGCACTCGATAGCGCCCCGGGGTCAGTGACTCAAGTGCGGGAGTGTTCGGCTCGGTTAACGCGGCTTGCTAAGACTTCAGGCATTACCTTGGTCTTTGTGGGGCATGTCACAAAAGATGGGTCTTTAGCGGGTCCCCGTGTTTTAGAGCACATTGTCGATACGGTTCTTTATTTTGAAGGCGACACTCACTCGAATTTCCGACTCGTTCGCGCGTTTAAAAATCGCTTTGGGGCTGTAAACGAATTGGGCGTTTTCGCGATGACTGATAGGGGACTTAAAGGAATCTCCAATCCTTCCGCAATCTTTCTAGCAGAACACAAAGAGGGGGTCGCTGGGAGCGTCGTTCTTGTGACGCAAGAGGGCACTCGCCCCTTACTAGTTGAAGTGCAGGCCTTAGTCGATGCCACACACCTACCCACACCCAAAAGACTTTGCGTTGGGTTAGACCCCCAAAGGCTTTCGATGCTTTTAGCTGTTCTTCACCGGCACGCAGGAATCTCGTGCTTTGATCAAGATGTGTTTATGAATGCTGTGGGAGGCGTCAAAATCACAGAGCCCGCTAGTGACTTAGCCGTGATTTTGGCGGTTGTGAGTTCCTTTACCGAACGCGCTTTAAAAAAGGGGACAGTCGTATTTGGTGAAGTGGGACTCGCGGGCGAAATTCGTCCTGCACCACGAGGCCAAGAGCGCCTACGGGAGGCAGCAAAGCTCGGGTTTTCGCGCGCCATTATCCCGAAAGCTAACGCTCCAAAGACTCCCATTGAAGGGCTTGATGTCATCGCTGTTGATAGGCTTAGCGACGCGTTAGACGCGCTCTAACTTTTGGTAGAAATACCACAGAAGGCTTTTTTAGAAAAATCACGCGCTCAATTGATACCCCAAAAGGCGCTAGGCCTGTATTATCCTCGTGTTTTCGCTTGAATTAAACGGTCTAAACGTTCTGGTTCAGGCGTTTTTTCTTACGACTTTCTTGGGTTGCTTGAAATAAATGGCCGAAATCATTGAGAAGAATCCGACGGGGTTAATTAAGACACTCACACTTTTTCCTGTTGTCATGATTGGGTTGGCCTACATCCAGCCAATGACGCTTTTTGATACCTTCGGTATCGTCTCTCAAATCACAGATGGTCACGTGCCTAGCGCCTATGCTTTGGCGCTTCTTGGCATTCTTTTTACCGCCCTAAGTTATGGGAAACTTGTCGTGAAGTTTCCGTCAGCAGGATCTGCCTACACCTACGCGCAGCGGGCGATTAACCCCACCGTTGGCTTTATGGTCGGGTGGTCCTCGCTCCTTGATTACCTATTTATGCCAATGATCAATATCCTCTTGGCAAAGATTTATTTTGAGGCCATTGTCCCTGCGGTTCCGAGTTGGATATTTGTCGTGATTTTGACGGCATTTATGATTGCCTGCAATTTAAGAAGCTTAAAGCTTGTTGCGGGATTTAATGGCACGATTGTTGTCATTCAGATGGGAATTGTGGCGCTTATTTTGGGCCTTATCGCCTATGCGATTTTTAAGGC
>CAVEMY010000068.1:0-6798 GCA_963617005.1 Parabacteroides distasonis
GATTATGCGTTTAGCCGATAAGAGTCATGCTCTGTGACACTTAAAAAGCGAGAAACTTGATAAGCCCTTAAAATGAAAGCGAACCCATCCATTTATTAATGGAGTATTTCTTTTATGCAGTCAGGGCTCCTCGTATTCACAGACTTTGTTGGCATTGTCGCCTTCGCACTTGCGGGAATTCTTGCCGCAGAAGATAAAGACGTTGACCCAGTTGGCGTTTTTATTATGGCGTTTACCACGGCCTTCGGTGGCGGAATTGTGCGTGACCTCATCATTGATAATCGTCCGATGTATTGGATTGCGCATCACGAGTATGTGTGGGTCACGTTAGCAATGACTGCTTTCGCGCCCTTTATTATTCGGCGCTTTCGTGAAAAAGCACTTCGTCAAGTCTTTGTGTGGTCCGATGCAATTGGTCTCGGGTTTTTCGCCGCTGGTGGCACATCGCTATCTTTAACAGCGGGCCTTCCTTATCTACCTGCGGTGCTGCTTGGAGTTTGCACTGGCGTTGTTGGCGGCATGTTGCGCGATGTGTTTCTTAATCGGCTACCGATGGTCATGTCAGATCGCCAGCCTTATGCCAGTGCAGCATTTGTTGGCGCGTGGCTTTATATCCTACTAAGGCACTTTGAAGTCACAGAGTTCATTGCGCTCTTTGCCTCAACGTTCTTTATCGTTGGCGTCCGTATGTTCTGCTGGTATAAGAATCTCGAAATCATCCATTACGGGATTCCCATCAAAACAAAAGACGAAGAAAAAGGCGCCTGAAAAAAGCGCCCTTTAAAAATCAAAGAACAAAAACATTTCCCGAATCGGGATTTTCTGCATCTTCATAAATCGGAATTCTGTCGCTTGGGTTTTCTCCTGCGGTATAAAGATAAGGAGCGACCCAAGGAGTGACTTCAACAATTTTTGGCGCAACAACAGTGCGGAAGTATTCGCAGGCAGCTTTTGCAATTTGAGAGCCTAAATCGGTGTGGTCGCTTTTACGCGTAATCACGTAAACCTCGCGCGAAGCAACGGGCTTTGGCATGGGTCGCACATCAACAGATTTCGCAAGCATCGGGTGCTGCAAAAGTGTTGAAGGACGCGTTAAGGCCCAACCTGCGCCGTGCGCGACATAGTCTAAGAGAAGCGCATTGATATCCACTTCAAAGCGGCTAACAAAAGACAATCCCAATTTCCCAAAGTATTTTTCTTGAAGCTTTCCGCCCGAGTTTTGATTGTTGTACTGTAGGATGGGAAGGCCGGAAAATTGCAATCTTTCCCACGTTAAATCCTCAGGTAAAGAGGTTCCTTTGGGAAGAATAACGATGGAGGGCTCACGGAAAATAAAGTAGCGGTCTAAGTCGTTACGGTTCGTGAAGGGATCAGGGCCCACAATCGCATCCACGCAGTCGCGATCTAAGAGTTGCAAGAGATACGTGCTAATTCCTGTGAGCACAGAAATCGTTGAGTAGTTCTTACGAATCTTTTCTAAAACGTGCCAACTCATCGTGCGAGCAATCGATTCCACGAATCCGACGCGAAGCGGAGAAAGGAAAGCGTTATTTAAACGCAACTCGCCTAAGTGCTCGTCGACACGGCTTAATTCAGAGATAAGAAAGTGATAGAGAGCTTGTCCGGCGTTTGTCGGACGAATGGGACGCACAGAGTGATCGAAAAGAGAGATTTTGAGTTCTTCTTCAAGTTCAGCAATCGTGCGCGAAACTACGCTTTGGCTTACCTTTAAAGCCTTAGCGGTTTTCGTAAAACTGCGTGTTTCGCAAAGCTGGCAAAAGATGCGAACGCGCATGCGAAACAAGAGTAAAGAAAGATTGGACTTGCTAAATGCATCTCCCATACGAGTGCTCTCCGTAGTCGATTCTCGGGAGATTAGCATTTCAGACGGGCGCTGTGTCATTTAAGAAAGGCAGCTATGCCTGTAAAAATCATTTGGCAGGATAAGGAAGCCAAGATTAGCCCCGTTAATTTCGAGAGCATCGAAATGCCGCTACGACCAATCAAACGCTTTAACTCAGCCGATAGATAAAGGAGCACACCGACACAAAGCGAGGCAGCGATAATCGCAAGCGCTGTGAAAACTTGAGCAGAAAAGTCGGTGATTTCTGAACTCATCACAACGAGAGCGCCAACTGAGCCTGGGCCCAATGTCACAGGAATGGCAAGAGGAACAACAGCCAAATCGAGAATCGAGCGCTTGGAGGCAGGCAGTTTCACGTCGCCATTGACTAGAGATACGGCAGAGAGAAAAAGAAGAGCCCCTGCGCCAATTCGGAAAGCGTCAACAGTAATCCCTAAAAGGTTAAAGATTGCGGCGCCAGCAAAAAAGAGGATAAGGCTGATGATGACAACAGCCACTGTGATGCGAATCGCAAGTGTGTGACGGATTTCAACGGTCTCATTTTCTGTCATCGCGAGGAAAACAGCGACGATAAAAAACGGTGTAAGAATGAAGAAAAACTTGACGAATACGGCAAAGACTTCCATGAAGCTCATACGTCATTTCCTTAAGGCAAAAAACTGTCTCGTGGCTTAAAGAGGGGGAAGTATAAAACCACGAGACAGTGACCTAGAGGGGACTACTTAATTAAAAGAAGATGGCGCGAATTGCGAAGGCAAATAAGACGTTCGCAATCGAGGCCACAATGCCTGGCAGCAAGTACGAGTGATTGATGACGAGCTTGCCAATCTTCGTTGTTCCCGTTTCGTCAAAAGCCACACCAGCAAGCAAAACGCCCGTGGAAGGAATGACGAAGTAGCCGCAGACAGCCGGGTACATGCAAACAAGAGTCAAGGGATCAATGCCTAAGGAGTAACCGAGAGGCATTAATGCAGCAACTGTTGCGCCCTGCGAGTGCGTTAAGGCAGAGATAAAGAAGAGAGCGAACGCAAAGAGCCAGGGAGCTTCTTGCACGATGCCAGCAACAGAGGCCTTGATGTAAGGAAGGTTGCAAGCAATCCAAGTATCACTCATCCAAGCAAGACCAAAGACCGTAATCACGCCCATCATGCCCGCACGGAAAACCGAGGTACGGATGACATCGTCGGGCTTGGCTTTGCAGAAAATCACAATCAAAGCCGCAACGACGAGCATGATTAACTCAATCATGTGTGTCATCGAAACTTGAGAGACTTTACCAGCGGCATTTGTCACATGGGGACGAAGTTCTGGGAATGTGCCAACTAACACAACGGTTAATGCTGCAAGTAAGAAGAACGCAACCGAGAGCTTGGCTTCTTTTGTGTCGCCACCTTCGGTACCAGAGGCCGTGGCCTTTGTGGCGTTCTTAAAGTAGCCTTCAGCAACAAGGCGCATGTATTCGGGATCTTCAGAGAGTTCCTTGCCGCGTTTGCACACGGAAAGGGCACCTACCATTAAACCCAATAAAACAGCGGGGGCCACAATGCCGATGATTGTGAGGACCGTGACGCCACTAGCGCCTAAAAGAGCGACCATAGCGACAGTTGCCGCTGAAATGGGGGAGGCGGGAACGGCGTGCTGTGAGGCAATCACGGAAATTGAAATCGGGCGTTCAGGGCGCACTCCAGCTTCGCGAGCCACTTCTGCAATCACAGGGAGGATTGAATAAAGAACGTTACCTGTGCCAGCTAAGAATGAGAAAACGAAAGCAATAATCGGAGCGACAAATGTGACAGCCTTCGGACGAGCACGAAGCAATTTTTCAGCAATGCGCACCAAGAAAGCCATACCACCAGAGCTTTGCAAAGTTGAAGCAGCAACCACAACGCTCGTGATAATCAGCATCACAGCAATCGGGGGATTGGCTGGAGCAAGGCCGAAAATCAAAATCAAAGCCATTAGGCCTAGGCCGCCAGCCATACCAAAGAAAATGCCACCGTAACGGGCGCCCAAAATCATGGCGCCTATGACGATGATGAATTCATAAAAAAACATTTTTAAAAGTTCTCCATGGTTTTTTGGTAGCTTTGCAAATCCTGCGAAGCTACCTTGAGTTATCGTCGATTACTTCTCAATGACTTCGTTAACAGCTTGAGCTAAACGCTTGTCGGCTTCAGCAAGCTGCGCTTTGCGTTCGCCAAGGACGGCTTCGTCAGCCTCGATTGCCTTTTCGATGGCATCGAGCTGGCGTGTGACCTCATCGGGATGCGTTCCACCGATAACTTTCTTCTCGGAAACGACGCGTTTGGGGTCAAGCGCTTCGGAAATTAAAGCATCGGTTAATTTGGTTTCAAACCCAAAGAGGCTCTTACAGGCGGCATTGACAGCGGCGCGGTCAATGTCAGCGCTTGTACGGTGTGTTTCGCACATCGTTCCAACAACGTGCGCAATGATTTCGTGAGCTTCGCGGAAGGAAATTCCGTCGTGGCGCACGAGGTAATTAGCGAGTTCTGTGACAGTGCAGAAGTTGCGACGAGCGTTATCTAGCATACGGTCTTTATTCACAGAAAGCGTCTTAATCGTCACCGTTAAGAGCGCAAAATCAGCTTCCATTTCAGAAAGCGCTGTGTAAAAGTAACGCGGGGATTCAACGCTTGTGTCGCGGCCGTGCGAGAAGATTACGTTTTTCATCGTGTTGTAGATCGAAATCGCAAAGCCTTCCATATGAGCGGCTTTTGCTTTGACGTGCTCGAGCGTGAAGGGATTCTTCTTTTGCGGCATGATAGAAGAGCACACGGCACAACTATCATCGACTTCGATGTAGCCGTATTCCGGAGTTGACCAGTTGTAAAGGTCAAGAGCGGTGCGGCTCATTGTCATGGCGGTTTGTGCAAGAGATGTCACGATCTCAAGCAGGTAGTCGCGGCTAGCTACGCAGTCAAGACTATTTTGCACTGGGGCATCGAACCCCATCAAATTGGCTGTGTAGTTGCGATCGATCGGGAAGGAGGTCGAACCCATCGAGCCGCCACCGAGCGGGCAAAGATTCAAGGCTTTCCAAGCACGTGCAAAGCGGTCGTAGTCGCGGCTTAACGCGCTTAAAACGCCAGAAAGGTAATGTGCGAAAGTAATCGGTTCCGAGGGCTGCATGTGGGTGTAGCCAGACATCACCGCATCAAGATTCTTGCGTGCTAATTCAAGGTAAGCGCGACGCAAGGCAATGAACATCTCAGAAAGTTGCAGATAAACCTTACGGGTATCAATGCGGATTTCGGTTGCAAAAAGGTCGTTACGGGAACGAGCCGTGTGTTGCTGACCACCAACTTCAAGCCCTGTGAGCTTAATGAGATAGCGCTCAAGGTTAAAGTAGAGATCTTCGACATTCGGGTTGATTTCAAAAGAGGGGTGTTCTTTTTCGCTTTCAATTTGCTTTGTGGCAACGAGAAGCTTCTTGGCGACATCGGCCTTAATGATGCCCGTCTTGGCAAGCATCAAAATGTGAGCCTTGTTGATATCGAGGATCGTGTTGTAAGAGCGCTTAAGGTCGCCTTCGATGGCAGGGCGAATCAAGTACTTAACAATTTCGGCGGCAGGAGCTTTCTTAATTTTGCCGCGTTGGACGGTTTCAGACATAAAGGCGAAATCCTTTTCCCTAAAGATAGGGGATTGTTAAACGATAATGCGGTGCGTATTTTTCTAGGGAAGAGTGCTTACGTAAAATGCAATGCGGTTAAAAGCATTGGATTATGCGAAATTTAGATAATGCGTTTTTCGCATAATTCAATTGCGCCGCGCCGATATAAGGATTTACCTTAAAACCCACAAAGAAAGCGGGGTAGATAAAATGCCGTGGAAAGATAAAGAGGCGGCTCTGAGATTTCGTGACCCCCTCTTAAGCTAGGGGGTGAGCACGTCAAGGAGCTTCGCATTGACGAAAAGATGGGTTTTTGATGTGTTGATTTCATTTAATATTTCAGCTCTAACAAGCGCGCGAAGGTATTTCGAAACGGTCTGGCGAGTTCCGAGATTTTTTTCAACAAGTGTGTTAATGCGCACGTAGGGCATCGCGAAAATGCAATTGACAAGCTCGCGCGAGTAAATCTTATGGAGCTCGGGAGTTTCTTTAATCTTTTGAATCGTTTCTTCTTGCAGTTTATGGATAGCAAGAACCTTCTTACGGGTCCATTGTGCCGTCTCGGCGATGGCCTCAAGCATGAAAAGTATCCAAGATTGCCAATCTTCTTTTTCCGTTACGCCAAGCAATCGTGCGTAGTACTCGCTTTTCTTCTCAATGATGTAGCGACTCAGATAAAGGATGGGAAGGTCTAGTAGCTTTTGGTCAACCAAGTAGAGGATGTTCAAGACGCGGCCGGTCCTGCCATTTCCATCATCAAACGGATGAATCGCTTCAAATTGGTAGTGCGCCACGGCAAGTCGGATTAAGGGATCTAACGGGGATTCTGCGTTAAGAAACTCGGCCCAGTTTTGAAGCTTTTCTCGGATAACGGCCTCTCCAGAGGGCGGCGTATAGATAATGGTTTTTGTTGTAGCGTTTCCGATATAAGTCCCTGGCATCGTTCTTACGTCAACAGGAATCCCGCGCAAAGCCGAGCAAATCGCTGTTGCTGTTCTCGTTGAAATGGGGCAATTTTTCAATGACTCCAACCCTGACCACAGCGCTGTGCGATAGCGAAGGGCCTCTTTTGTCATAGGGTCTGTCTTTTCAGGTTCGTCCATATAGCGAAAGAGAGTGTCAGTTGTTGTGACGATATTTTCTATCTCACTACTTGCTTGGGCCTCTAGGATTGGAATCGTATGAATGAGAAGCTCTTGATTGGGAATCAAAGCTAAAGATTGACGCAGACCCTCAAGGGCAACACGTGCTTTCACACACAGTTTTAGCGCCTCCTTCGTTTCTAACTCACATTTCGGAG
>CAVEMY010000069.1:0-6694 GCA_963617005.1 Parabacteroides distasonis
CCTGGCCCGTGGGCTCCCTCGCTTTGAGCGATTTCGTTTTCGTGGTGCGGGAAGATCAAATCGGGTCCACCGCCGTGAATATCAAAGTTTTCCCCTAAGTAGTGGCAGCTCATTGCCGAGCACTCAATGTGCCAGCCAGGGCGCCCCTCGCCCCACTTCGAGGCCCAGTGGGGTTCACCGGGTTTTGCCTTTTTCCAAAGAACGAAATCCAAGGGGTCGCGCTTGGCGTCAGCCACCCCGACGCGAGCGCCAGAAATCAAATCATCAAGGCTCTTACCTGAGAGCTTTCCGTATCCAGGGAAACGGCGCACAGCGTAATCAACGTCGCCGTCGGTTGCTTGATAAGCAAGGCCCTTCTCTTCTAAGAGCTCAATGATATTGAGCATCTGCGGGATAAATTGCGTGGCACGAGGCTCAAAGGTTGGCGCCAAGCACCCGAGGCTTAACATATCCTCTTGCATGGCCTTGGTGAAGGTTTCCGTAAGTTCCGTTGTCGTGATGTTGCGCTCTGCGGCACGGCGAATGATCTTATCGTCAACGTCAGTGACGTTACGCACGAAAGTGACCTCAAAGCCACTGGCTTCAAGCCAACGACGAATCACGTCGAAAGCCACGAAGGTACGACCGTGACCGATGTGCGTGTAGTCGTAAACGGTGACACCGCAGACGTACATCCCGACTTTTCCTTCGTGAATCGGCTTAAAAGGGGCGATAGTTTTTGTGAGTGTGGAATAAATCGATAAAGACATAAGGATTTTGCTTACAAAATATTGTCTTGAAAATTCGAATTGGCTTGAAGTGTCAATCCTTCAAGTCATTACAATAGCGGGCAGTATAAACGGTAATCCATCTCTTGGATTACTCGCATCTTAAGATTTACCCTAGGGAGTTTTCTTCGTATGAGGCCAATTCGGTTTATCCCCTTTTTGTTTTCTTGCGGGGCTCTATTGCTTGCAGCGCCAAGTTCCTTTGCGGCTGTCGACCTTGATAATCCGGCTCTCGAACTGCAAATCGAACAGTATCCGAGTGCAGTCGAGCGCTTAATGCGTGAAGGAAAATACAATCGAGCCCTCGAATACATTGAAGAAGGCCTTATTAAGAACCCGCTTTCTGCGCAACTGAAATTCTTAAAGTGCGTCATTTATGAAAGAACCGGTCAGGAATTAAAAGCCAAAGAAGAGCTCGAGGCGTTTATTAAAACGTATCCAGAAATTCCTGAGGCCTACAATAATCTGGCGCGAATCGTGACGAAAACCGGGGACCTCGATCGCGCAGAAGACCTCTTAAATCGCGCGATTGCCTTGCGGCCCAATTATGTGACAGCGCGCGAAAACCTCGGCAATATCGAACTAACGCGTGCGATTCGTAACTTTAGGATTGCCTCGCGCGGCGGATCGCGCACAGCGAAGGCGCGTTTACAGGAATTGGAGCAATTAATTAAAGAGTAAATTCGGGAAAAATTGGTATGAAAAATCGCATTCGTTTGATTGCTTTAATGTGTGCTTTGGGACTCACGACACTCACAATGCCAGTAACCGCTATGGCTGCCACACAGGCCACGCAAGATGTGGTTCGCATTAAAACCAATATGGGAAGTTTCGATGTGAGGCTTGACGCAAAGCGTGCTCCTGTGACCGTTCGCAATTTTTTAAATTACGCGAATAAAGGTTTTTATAACGGCACGATTTTTCATCGCGTCATCGACGGCTTCATGATTCAAGGTGGCGGTTTTACGGCCGATATGAAGCAAAAAGAAACCGATGACAAGATTATCAATGAAGCGCGCACCACAGAATCCAATCGTCGCGGCACGATTGCGATGGCGCGCACAAGTGAACCACACTCGGCGACAAGTCAATTCTTTATTAACACAACCAATAACGATTTTCTTGATGCCAAGAAAAGCCGCGATGGTTGGGGTTATGCCGTTTTCGGGCGCGTGATTCGCGGGATGGATGTCATCGATAAGATTTCGATTGTGAAGACGCAAACCAAGGGTTTTTATGAAAATGTTCCTGTCACACCCGTTGTCATTGAATCTGTGACAGTACTTAACGCAAACAAGGTGAAATAAATGACAAAGATTCGTTTAACAACCAACAAGGGCGCAATCGATATTGAACTCGATACCGAAAAGGCCCCGATTACCTGTGCTAACTTCGAAAAGTATGTGAAGTCTGGCTTTTACGATGGAACGCTTTTTCACCGTGTGATCAAAGGCTTCATGATTCAAGGCGGCGGCATTGTGCGCGCCGGATTCTTTAAGAGCTTAAAGCGCAAAGAAACCGAGGCTCCGATTGAAAACGAAGCGGCCAATGGCTTAACAAACGATAAGTACACGATTGCGATGGCTCGCACGGGAGAGCCCCACTCTGCGACAAGCCAGTTCTTTATTAACGTCAAAGACAACGGCTTCTTAAACTACAGAGAAGCTACTCCTCAGGGTTACGGCTATGCGGTTTTCGGTAAAGTCGTCGATGGCTTTGATGTTGTCGATGCAATCGAAGTTGTCGCCACAGGCACATCGGGCTCTTATAGCGACGTCCCCAAGGACGATGTGATTATTGAAAAGGCTGAAGTCTTAGGTGCTTCTTAATTAACCTATGGCCCGCGTCACGAAACTCCCGCGCGATTCTGGTGCCACTGGTGTCGCGCCATTAGTTAATCCCATTTTCATTGCGGATTTACATCTGTCGTGGCGAAAACTCGGCGCAGCGCGGGCCTTTTTCCAGTTTTTAAAAACCGATGCCACCCGCTACGAAGAGCTTTTTATTCTCGGGGATCTCTTTGAATTTTGGCTCGGTGACGATACGGCATTTTTAGCTCGCCCTGTGATTCGGGCACTAAAAAGTTACGTTGACTCGGGCCACAAGCTTTACTTTGTGCAGGGCAATCGCGATGCGCTCTTAGGAGAAGATTTCGCGAAGGCCTGCGGCGGAACGCTTCTCGCTGCTCCGATGGCTGTCACTTTTGGCGAACTCAATATTTTGATTGCCCATGGTGACGAGTGGTGCACTTTGGATAAACCCTATCAGGAGTTTCGTCAGCTCTTACGCTCCAAGGATTTTCAAGAAGAAGCGTTTTCAATGAGTGTTATCTCGCGCCTAATTTGGGCGTTGAGGGCACGAAAGCGCTCGATTCAATACAAAACCCAAAAGACACGCGAAGAGATGGATGTGGTTGAGGCCGATGTCTTTAAAAAAGCCAAGGCTCTTCACTGCCCCTTTATTGTCCACGGGCACACGCATAAGCCAGCCGTACACTATGTCGATGGCTTTATGCGTTTGGTGCTACCCGATTGGCGCTTTGAGGACGCGAAAAAAATCCAATACGGCTGGGTTGAGATCGACCCCGTAAATGGGCCGCTACTCATTTTGCGTCACTAGCAGCAAGCCCATTTTCTCTAAATAAACAAGACTCTTAACTTTGTAAGCGATTGCTCGCTTTTAAAGCTTTCGCGCCTTTTCTTGTGCGGCTCGCGAACTTCCTCCGATCCCCCAGTTTTCCATCGGAACTTCTTCAATGACAACAACCGTTGAGGCGGGATTTTTCCCAAGGACGCGAACAAGAAGGTCGGTTGCTCCCCGGATGAGTTCTTCTTTTTGTTCGGTTGTAGCAGGTGGCTCTGTGCGTGTGATTTTGATATTGACAAAAGGCATAGGTTTCTCCAATAAGAGAATTTAAGAAAATTTCGCTTTTCGGATTCTAAGCGAATTGCATTCATTAAAATCCTTTCATTCTTTTAAGTTTACGAGCTTTACATGCCCTACTTTGACTCACACTGCCACATTAACGATAAGCAATTTGAGGCCGATCGATCTCTTGTCATCGAACGGATGAAAGAGGCTGGCTTAATTGGAGCCCTCGTTCTTGGGTGCGAGCGCGATGAAGTCAAAGAGGTAATCGCATTAAGTCAAGAGAATCCAGGGTTTCTTTATGCCGCTTGGGCTCTGCACCCAGAGTATGAAGACGCCAAAGAAACGAGTGTTGAGGAAATCATTCGCATTTGTTCTGCGAAAGAAATTGTCGCCGTTGGGGAAACAGGGCTTGATTATCACTGGTGTAAAGGCGACTTAACCTGGCAAAAAAATCGCTTTCGTATGCACATTGCTGCGGCAAAAGAACTCAAGAAACCCCTTGTGATTCACGCTCGCGAATCCGAAGCCGATGCCTTAAAGATTTTGATTGAAGAAAACGCGGGCGACGTTGGCTTCGTTCTTCATTGCTTTGGGGGCGATATCAATACGGCTAAAGCCGCAGTTGACGCGGGAGGCATGGTTTCTTTTACTGGCGTACTAACATTTAAGAGCGCACAAAACTTAAGGGATATTGCGCGAGAGCTTCCCCTTGAAAACCTCATGATTGAGACCGATTGCCCGTATATGGCACCCGTTCCCTATCGCGGGAAAAGAAATGAACCGAGTTTTGTCGTGGAAGTCGCACGCACGTTGTCTCAAGTAAAATCGCTTCCCTTAGATGTTGTTGCGGCGAAAACAACAGAAAATGCCCTACGGTTTTTCCACATTTAGGAGTGAAGGCTTTGAAATTTTCCCGTTCTTTGTTATGTGTTGCACTTTCTTTGAGCCTTTCTTTGGGATTCACCGGGACCTCTTTGGCTAAACCCGCATTAGGCGAAGTGCGCGTTCTTACCGATACGCAGGTGAAATTTAGTGAAGCCGTTGAAAACGACGACGCCGCAACTCTTGAAACGCTTTTAAAAAATGGATTGTCTCCCAATCAGATGGTTCGAGAAGGAGACCCGGCGCTTGTGCGAGCAATTCGCCTTGGTAACGACAAAGCGCTTCAGATTCTTTTAAAGGCTGAAAACCTTGACGTGAACATGAGTAGCACCTACGGAGAGAATGCTCTCATGCTTGCGGCTTTTGCTGGAAACATGGATCTTACGAAACTGCTACTAGAAAAAGGAGCCTTTGTTTCGAAAACAAGCGGTTGGACGGCACTACATTACGCCGCCACGAATGGGCACGATGAAATCGTGAAACTCCTTATTGAAAAAGGCGCGAACGTGAATGTGAGAACCGATTTTGGCGTGACGCCCTTGTATATGGCAAGCCGTGGCAAGCACCGCCAAGTTGTGATGACGCTTTTGCGTGCCGGGGCCTATCGCGATCTTTGTAATTTAAATGGCCAGAGCCCCGCGGACGCTGCCCGCATGGCAGAAGACAAAGAACTCGCTGACTACTTGGCAGTTGACCGTTGTATTGAGCCCGAGGACAGTCCCTTTAAAGCGAAGATTCAATCCGCTAAAAAGGAAAGCGGGAAATCCTCTACGAATAACTAAAACCTCCTCTAGCACCAAAGAGCGGCCATAGGAAGAGCGACTTCGTCTTCAGAAAAGCGTCTCACGTCTTTTCCGCAGTAAAGGACAACGCTTTGAATGCGGTGCATTTTGCCGAAAGCTTCTTTAAAGACGCGAAGATTTTTGAAGTGCTCGCTCTTAACGGTTTCGCTTGCCTTAACTTCAATGGCAATAAGGTCTCCCGCGCGATTTTCTAACAAAAAGTCAACCTCAATCCCAAGATAATTTCGAAAGTGATACATCGACCATTCACGATTGATGTCAGTGAGGGTGACGAGTTGTTGATAAACCCAAGTTTCGACGATATTGCCGATTAAATCGGATTGGGCTTTGTCGTAAGGATTCGTCAGAGCTTTTGTTTGATTGATTCCTATGAGCTGGCACATCAATCCTGTGTCGCAAAGGAAAAGTTTCGGTGAACTAGCGACGCGATAGCCACCATTGGGTTTCCAGGCTGGAAGGCAATCGATAAGAAAGATTCTCTCAAGTAAATCTAAGTACGAGTTAAGAGTAATTCGACTAAGGTCTAAATCCCGTGCACAACTTGTCACATTCAAAATCCGACTTGAATTGGCTGCGCAAAAAGAAAGAAGTTTCTTAAGTTGCGCTGGCCTTCGGATTTCTTGAATTTCAAGAAGATCTTTATTGACGAGGGAATCGACATACGTTTCAAACCAAAGTGCTCTTTGCTTGTCATTGTTATTGAGGACGTCAGGAAATCCGCCACGGATTGCTTTTTGCAATATGGCTTCACGGGAGCACGTTTCTTTATCCATATCCAAAGAGAAGTTTTTTTCGAGGATGCGGTGAATAAAGGTTGGTTTCTTTCCTTGAATTTCTCCTTCGGTTAAGGTTCGAAGGCGGATCTCCCCTAAGCGTCCAGCCATTGATTCTGAGACAGAGGCCATGGTTTTGTAGTTAGATGACCCAGAGAGAAGGTATTGGCGTAAGGATTGTTTTCGGTCAACAAAGGCTTTAATTTCTGAAAAAAGAATGGGTGCCTTTTGTACTTCATCGATTGCTAGGCACGGATACCTATCGAAATTTTTTAGAAAACCATTGGGTTCATTGATTGCAAAAAGACGGTTGCTTGCTTCGTCAAGGCTGACAAAAGCCCCCTCTTCGGGAAGGACCCTTTTCATGAGAGTGGTTTTTCCACATTGCCGAGCGCCAGAAAAAATTAGAACTTTAAAGACGGTTTGAGCTAAGTTATATTGAGCTTCAGTCCAGCGCACGATGTAGCTCATAAAAGATTTCCTCGAACGTAAAATTCTTGCGACATGTATAGTAGATATACTGCGAATTGTATATTAGGTTTACTGCGATTTGTATAATAGAAATCCTGCGATTTGTATAATAGAGCAAGAAAGTTCT
>CAVEMY010000070.1:0-6399 GCA_963617005.1 Parabacteroides distasonis
TACATTCCTAACCAACGTAGTTCAGTTATTCACCTCACTTGGGCTAGTCAACCAGGCTTGCTTTCACAAGCCTCTCTCTTTAGAGAGGGGTAGTTGACGCAACCCTTCCTGAACCTTTTTTGTAAATCCTTCTGTAAACAGGTCGACATCAATATTAGAAAAATCGAAATGAATGACGTGAAAACTATTGGCGAGTGCTGTCTTATTGTCGCCGATATAAGTGCCAGCGAAATTTCTCTCGAAATCTTTGGCCGCAGCTATGTCGTAATAGGCCTGTAGCGTCAATGTGAAAAGTGTTTTCCCAAAGCGGCGGGGGCGAACAATGAGTTGGTAAGGGGGATCGACTTTTTCTAGTAACTCGATATAACGCGTCTTATCAACATAGGCGAAATTGTCTTCTCGGAGAATCGAAAAGTTCGACTCACCGTAAGGGGCAAATTTCAAAGCGGGCTTAGTCATTTTTCGCCTGTAAACAAAGACTTTGCTTCTTCGGGATTATACGGTGAATGCAAGGGGTTGCTTTTGTTTTTTTCGCAGTTTTATCACCGACTTTTATCGTGATGATGCCTTTTCACTTGTAGAAGTTTTGCGTCGCCTTTTCTCGCCTCTAGCGCAAAGGCGTGAACTTTTATGCAAGTCTTTTCCTCGATGCCTAAAGCAGGATTTTTCGAATCACCACGAATTTCAGGATTCGTGATTTCAATTGTGTCGTAGCGCTTGAGTTGGAAAAATCCGATTTCCTTGGCGTGGATTGAATCGGCTTTCGCACTAACTGGGAAGCGCTTTTTTCCATCACAGAGTAGATAGCGGACGCGGCCCGATTTATTGAGCATTGCATCAGAAACGATGCGTAGTTCTTCTTTTCTCCCTTTTCTTTCCTCTTTCGTTTTTAAAAGAGCGAGAAAGGTCATCTTCACTTCTTCTCGTGTTAGTTGCGCAGCATCAGCCAAGCGTAAGACATCGCCACTAAAGTCTGAAGCGATGCTTGCGTGACACGTTGCCTTATCTGATGCCCCGCGTGAAAAAAGAGGGCAAGAACGCGTTTCATTAATTGCTTCAGGGCAGGGCGCAATAATCCGTAGGTTGGTTTCAAGAAGAGACGGGATAAGACTTAATGTGGCGCGACTCGTGACGGTTAATGCGGGTTCTGAAATAAGAAGCACACCGCCTTCAGTAAGATTCTTAGATAGCTCATTTAAGAGTGCGGCTCTCTTTTCTCGTGCGTCAGGCGCTTTTTTCCAGAGCTCATTTAAGACGTGGCTTGCCACAATAATCTCGTATTGGCCGCTCGGTTTGGGATCTGTTTTTTCTAAAGAGGTAACTTTTGTTGAAACACGGGTTTTCGGATGCACTCGAAATAAAAGCGTTTTTGCTAAGGTAAGCGCCTTTGCGCTTACATCGATCATATCCACGGCAATAGCGTCTTCTTTTACGCCGTGCTCAATGAGTGAATCGACAAGAGCCATTGAAGCGGGCCCAGGCCCTGAACCCACATCCAAAATGCGAATTAAAGGCTTTTCTTTTAATGCCGTTTTCGTAAAGAAACTATCGAAGGCAAGCGTAATTTGCCGATGCGTAATTCGGTAGTAGTAAAGAAGATAGGCGCCAAGCGAGGCATCGTCTTGCATGTAATTGACGCCAACGAGGTTGCGGTTTCCCGTAAGACCTCGCTGTAAATTTAGTAGCGCCTTTCCCACGCGAGAGACTTCGCTTTTATTGAGAGGCGTGTCATTTTCATTTCCTCGCCAAACCGCGAGTAGGGCCTTATCAAGAGTTAAGTCTTTTTTCATCGGAGAATCCCTTTTTCTAAGAAACGACAACGCCAAAGTCCCACTGAAGACGGCGAATGAGTGCCCCTTCGATTTCTCGGCGTCTACGGATGTACCAGTCGATAAAGGTTTTCACGCGTTTTAAAGAAGCGGCTTCCACCGTTGTCCCAATGTAGTTTTCAAGATTAGGCGTATGCCAGCCAGAAAGAACGGGGACGAGTCTTCCGCCAACAATATCCTCAAAGCAGTGGTGCGCTGGGCAATCAAGGAGAATTCCTGCGCCATTTACCGCAGCGTTTTTTGCCGAAAGAATGTTGTTAAAACGGATCTGCGATTTCCAGCAGTAGTGCGCTTCATCGGTTCCGAGCTGGAGTACCTCGCTGTGGGGCCGACAAGAACCTGTAAAGATAATGCCTGAGTGCTCGGCGAGGTCTGCGGGTGTTTTGGGTTTCCCTGCCTTTTTTAGGTAGGCTGGAGACGCACACGGAACAAATAAAGAGCGTGTGACCCAGTGCTCGACAAGTCCCTTTTCGGGTCTTGGTCCATAGTAAAGCACCACGTCCAAGCTTCCGTTTAAGAGCACTTCGGGGTTTTCTTCGGCAATCACATCAAAGGTAATTTCTGGGTAGGACTTTTGAAATTCGACAATGAGAGGCACGATTTGCTGCTGCAAAAATCCTGGCATCGCACCGAATCGAATGTTTCCCTTTAATTCGTCTCGACTATTTACGAGAAGCTTTACGGCGCCATTAAAGTTTTCAATCAAGGGCGCTAAGGTTTCTCGGGATTCCAAAGCAAAAAGCGTTGGACGAATTTGACGGCCTTTACGGATAAAAAGAGGGCGACCGATTTCGGTTTCAAGCGCCTTAATGAGCCGGGATAGCTGCGGGCGATCTAAGCGATTTTTCATCGCAGCCTTCGCAAACGACCCCTCATCAAGAACCGAGAAAACGAGTTCCCAACTCGCGAGATTGTTTTGTAAAAGATGACGGTCGTTAGCCATATCGAAAACCCTTGATTTTTAAATTTGACACGCAATTACGTGTGAAATTTAGCATAGAAAAAGCACAGAGACGAGTAAAAGTGACATAAAACCCTGAGTTTTTTGCTAAAACGAGGGTGTGCTTAAGAAGAACGTGTCAAAAAGATAACGCAAAATCGTAAGAAATTGCGTCTGCTAACACTAATAGATTCCCCCTATACTCGTTTTTCAATGGAGGGATAACTATTTGGCTATAAGGAGACGCCCAATGAAAACGATGAATACGATTCCCTGGGGGTGCGATCGCGAAGTTGCCACAAGCGATGCAGCAGCACTTAAAACCTGGGGATACTGGCAAAACCGAATTAACCGCGCCTCTCTTGTGATGCTTCATGAAGAAAAGATTGTCACAGACGAGGAAGCGAAGATTATCGCTAAGGCGCAAAGGGAAGCCGAAGAAAAACAAAAAGAGCTTCCGCCCTTTACCGATATCATGCCGCTTGAGAAGCTCTTGATTGCCTCTTGCGGACAGCTTGCAACGCTTATTCACACAGGAAGAAGCCGGCAAGATATCTTCGCGACTCTTAACCAAGCGCGATTGCGTGAATCGGTGGCTGATTTTGCGGATAACTTAAACGCCTTCCGTCGTCGTTTGCTTGAACTTGCGAAGAAAAACACCGAGACCTATTTACCTGCCTACACCAATGGTGTGCAGGCAATGCCGATTACGTTTGCCTACTATCTTGCGGCCTTCTTGGAGTCTTTTGAGCGCGATGCAGATCGCATTAAGAGTTTATGGAGCCGCGTGAATTGCTCGGCGTTGGGTTCTGGCGTTTTGGCCAACTCCTCGTGGAAACTCAATCGTGAACGTTTAGCCGAACTCTTGGGGTTTGATGCGCCAATCTTAAATGGCTTAGATAGTTCACAGGTAAGCCTCTTTGACATCCCGCTTGAAGGCGCTTCGATTGCGTCAAACGTTGCCGTGCGTATTGGCACACTGATGCAAGATATCGCGCAGCAGTATGCGCAGACGCGCCCCTGGCTTTTACTCGATTCGGGTGCGGCTTACGCGTCTTCAGCGATGCCACAAAAGAGAAATCCGGGCATTATTCAAAAGACCCGCACGAAGGCAAGCGACGTTGTTGGTGAAGCAACAACAGCCTTTATTCGCGCACATAACCTAAATCTTGGGATGTACGACAATAAGGAATCGGTCACAGAAGACAATACGCGCGTTTTTGTCGATGCCGTGCACATGCTTAAGCTTGCCGACTGGGCCTACTCGATGCTTCGTGTGCATCCAGAGAGAGCTCTTGAAGAGCTTGAAAACGACTGGACAACGACGATGGCGTTGGCTGAAGTCTTGCAGCATCGCTTTCACGTCCCGTTCCGTGTCGGGCATAACTTTTCAAGTGAAATGGTCACTGTGGCGCGTCAAAACGGTTGGATCCCGAAGAACTTCCCCTACGAGAAGGCTCAAGAGATCTATCGCACTGTCATTAAGCGCCTTGAGGATAAAGAAGAGGAGTTGCCGCTTACTGAGGCTGAACTTCGCGAAAGCTTGTCGCCCGCGTTTGTTGTAAAGACTCGCGTTGGAGCAGGGGGACCCGCGCCAGAGGCGGTCACAAAAGCGCTTGAAGCGCAAGAAAAGCGCCTTGCCGCAGATGAAAATTGGTTAGAGACCAAACGTACACAATTAAAGAAGGCGCATGAAACACTTGATACGTGTTTTGAGGCCTTAAGTTCGCTATAAGAAAAAGGAGGAAGTTATGTTGATGTTTTGGTTGGGGGTAGTCATCGTCATCGCGACGTTTTGGCTTATCTTCAAAAACTATGAAGCACGCATTGTCTTAACACTCGCTGGCGCATTGATGGCTTTGATCGGCGGCGATTTAGGTGGGTCTGTGAATGCCTTTGTTAAGCAATTGGTTAACGGGGGACTGGTTCCCACCATTACGATTGTGATGGGCTTTGGTGCTTTGATGGTCTATACGAAGTGTTCGGACCACTTGGTTGCCGCTCTCGTGCAACCCTTGCGTAAGGTGCCGCTCATTATTATTCCGGGAACCGTTGTGATTACGTGGTTCTTGAATATCGCTTTACCGTCAGCGGGCGGCATTGCGGCAGCCGTTGGCGTCTTACTTATCCCAACACTCATTGCTTTGAAAGTGAAGCCTGCGATGGCAGCCTCTGCTGTGTACCTCGGTACTTGGGGTTCTGTTGTGAGCCCTGGTTTGATGTTTAACCCACAGGTTGCTGAAATCGCGAAGACAGACGTCATGACCGTTATCGCAACCGAATTCTGGCCTTGCATTTACGGTCTTATCGCGGCAACACTCGTCTTAGCGGTAATCTCATACTTCCGTAAAGAAGGCGTGGGTTCTTATGAGCCTGAAGACAATGGCACAGCTACGCAAGAAAAAGCCGATATCAAGGTCAATTACCTCTATGCCTTGCTCCCGGTGATTCCTCTTGTCTTACTTGTCATTAGTTCTAAGCAAGTCGGCTGGATCCCCTACATGAGCGTTCCTGTTGCGATGCTCATCGGTTGCGCGATCACGCTTGTTGTGACGCGTCCGAATTTGGGTGATGCCTCGCGTAAGTTCTGTAAGGGTGCTGGAGACGGCTTTTCTGAGGTTGTGATTCTCATTGCAGCAGCGGCGTTCTTCTGCGCTGGTATGAAATCGATGGGCATGATCAATGTCTTAATCGATGCGATGAAGGGTTCGCAGTCTGTGGCGCAGTTTGCCGCGGCAGCAGGGCCTTTCGTGATGGCAGCAGTGACGGGGTCTGGTAACGCGGCAGCTTTGGCATTTAATGGTGCGATTACCCCGCACGCCGCTGACTTCGGTCTTGGCGTCATCGAACTCGGATCTGTGGCGCAGATTGCTGCTGGCCTAGGCCGCACGATGAGTCCTGTGGCGGGTGCGGCGATTATTTGCGCGGGCCTTGCTGGCATTAACCCGATGGAAATCGTCAAGCGCAATTGCGTCCCAACAATCGTTGCGTTAACTGTTGTGGCTGTGACGATGTTTATCTAAAGACGCATTTCTTTCGAGAAAAGAATCGGGCGAACTCAAATTTCTGGGCTCGCCCGTTTTCTTAGGCCTTTTTGCCGTTAATCGCTTTTTCGATTGCTTCGATGGAGTCGACGAAACTCACACCCTGGAGTTTTTCTTTGGTAACGTATCCGGCCGCGTAACACGTTTTTAGGAAGTCAGCGACAGGGTTAAAGAACCCGTCGAGGTTATAAAAAAAGCAGGGCGCAAGGATATGTTTTAATCCTTTGGCGCATAAGAGATCTGCGAATTCTTCCAAGGTTCCTAAGCCACCTGGAAAGACAATAAAAGCCTCGCCCATTTCAAGAAGCTTGGCCTTGCGGCTCATCATATCTGGCGTCACAATAAGTTCCGTGAGACCATCAAGTTGCAATTCTTTATCGATAAAAAATTGCGGCTCAACGCCGATGACTTTCCCGCCTGCGTCTAAGGCAGCGTGAGCAATAACGCCCATCAAACCAATGCGGGAACCCCCGTAAACCAACGTGTGACCATTTTCGGCAATCCAACGACCGAGTTCTTTGGCTTTTTCCTGATAAAGAGGTGAGTTACCCAAACTTGAGGCAAGAAAAACAGTGATTTTCATAAA
>CAVEMY010000071.1:0-6285 GCA_963617005.1 Parabacteroides distasonis
TAAAAGAGGGGCTACGGCCCCTCGAAACCGCATCTGTAAGGGTGCGGTAGTTCATTCTCTTTGTGCGTCAGTCGTTGCTTGAAGGTCGCATTCCGTTCGAAATATCTCTCAATCAACCTAACAAGGAAACGATTGCTGCGATGTTGGAAGCCGAAAGGATTGCGAAAGATCCATCCATTAAAGGCTACAGAAATTTGGATAAGCTCTTCTCAGATTTAGATTCCTAAAGTAAACTACCAAAGTGACTAGCACCACAAGCCGCCATAAAAAACGCATAAAAACTGGCAAACCTCGCCACTAAAAATATATAATTATGTGCAAGAATTCACATAATTCTATATAAAAATGTGCAAAAGGTCCTTTTATGCAAAGGCTAATCCTCAAAAATCTACTGCTTTGGAAAGAATCCCCTTACCGCAAACCCTTAATTCTCAAGGGTGTTAGACAGGTAGGAAAAACCTGGATTCTCAAAGAATTCGGGCGACAATACTATGAGAACACAGCCTATTTTAACTTTGAAGAGAACCCTGAGTTTAAGCAGTTCTTCAAAAACACGAAAGACATAAACCGCATTCTGCAAAATCTAATGCTCGCAACGGGACAAAAAATTGTCCAAGAAAAGACGCTCATTGTTTTCGACGAGATACAAGATGCACCAGATGTCATAAATACATTGAAGTATTTTTGTGAAAATGCGCCGAAGTATCACGTCGCTTGCGCCGGTTCCCTTCTAGGTATTGCACTTGCCAAACCCTCCTCTTTTCCCGTTGGTAAGGTGAACTTCTTGAAAGTCTATCCAATGTCCTTTAAGGAGTTTTTGCTCGCTAACGGGGATGAAAACCTTGCGAAGTACATTGACACTGTCAATGATTTAGATCCAATCCCCGATGCATTCTTTAACCCGCTTTATGACAAACTGAAGATGTACTTTGTGACGGGGGGCATGCCTGAGTCAGTACTTATGTGGACTCAAGCACGCGATGTTCAGGCCATGCAAAAAGCCCTAACAGACATAATCGGCGGCTACGAGCAAGATTTTGCTAAGCATCCTGGTATTAGCGTATTTCCCAAAATTTCTTTGATTTGGAATTCCGTTCCCTCACAACTTGCACGAGAAAACAAGAAATTCCTTTACCGAGTTGTAAAACAAGGGGCTCGCGCACGAGACTATGAAGATGCATTACAGTGGCTCGTAGACGCCCAACTCCTTTATAAGGTCTATCGTAGCTCGGCGCCAAGGCTTCCAATCTCCGCTTACGATGACCTATCGGCCTTCAAAATTTATCTCGTTGATGTCGGCCTATTGCGACATTTATCTCAACTTGCCCCAACTGCATTCGGCGAAGGAAATCGATTATTTACTGAATTTAAAGGCGCACTCACGGAAAACTTTGTGCTCCAGTCTCTTATGACGCAATTCGATGTTATGCCACGATATTGGAGCCAAAATAATCCACCATATGAGGTCGACTTTTTAATCCAAAGAGAAAACGACATTTTCCCCGTTGAGGTTAAATCAGAAGCCAATACCATTAGCCCAAGTATGAAAAAATTCTCGACGCTTTTCTCTGACGATATTAAGCTTCGAATTCGGTTTTCTTTAGCAAACCTAAAGCTCGACGGTAACGTACTCAACATCCCGCTATTTATGGCCGACGACGCCAACCGTCTCATCGGTTTAGCGCTGAAGAGAATCAAGCCCTAACGCTTAGAGCCCAAACCAAAGCGCTAGAATCCCTCCCGCAACGTTAGGTGTACTGTGGCCTTGGGCTGCAGTTGAGAGAGTGCCTCTGAACCTGATCCGATTCATATCGGCGTAGGAAAACGTGCAAAAAGCCTCCCTGTTTTAAGGGGGCGCTCTGCCCTTCCCACGCCACTTTTTCTGGTAGAGAAAAACGTGACGACTCAAGCCATTCCAATCCATTTAGCAAAAGAAAAATCCTTGCGGCCAGATACTGCAGCACAACAATCCTCCACGGGTATTCTTCCTGGCTCACGGCGCATTTATGTCAAAGGATCGCGCGGCATTTCCGTTCCCATGCGAGCCATTGACCAAGAGGATTCTCAGCTTCCCAATGGGAAAACTGAAGCCAATCCCCCTATCTTTGTTTATGACACTTCTGGCGACTGGGGCGATCCCGCCAAACACCCAACAATTGAAAAAGGATTGCCGGCGCTACGCCTTCAGTGGATTTCTGAAAGAAATGACACGGAAGTTCTCTCTGGGATAACAAGCGATTACGGGCAAAAAAGAGCCAAAGACCCCTCTTTAGAGGGAATTCGCTTTAAGAGTACGCGCCCCATCTTGCGAGGCCGAGGAGCAGTGACTCAAATGCACTACGCCAAAGCAGGCATCATTACGCCTGAAATGGAATTTGCGGCGATTCGCGAAAACAATAATCGCCAAGCGTACCTTGAAAGCCTCTCAAACTTAAATGAAAGAAGCCGCGCGTTTTTACTTCAAGAGCATTCTGGCGCCCCTGTGGGCTTTACGTGCCCCGCTGAAATTACGCCAGAATTCGTGCGCGATGAAATCGCCGCTGGCCGCGCCCTCATCCCCGCTTGCATCAATCACCCTGAAGCAGAGCCCATGGTTATCGGCCGCGCTTTCTTAACCAAAATCAACGCCAATATCGGAAACTCTGCTGTGAGTTCTGGAATAGCTGAAGAAGTCGAAAAGATGCTTTGGGCAACCCGTTGGGGCGCAGATACGGTGATGGACTTATCCACAGGGAAAAACATTCATGAAACCCGTGAGTGGATTCTAAGAAATAGCCCAGTACCGATTGGCACCGTACCTCTTTATCAAGCTTTAGAAAAAGTAAACGGCAAAGCTGAAGACCTCACTTGGGAACTCTATCGCGATACGTTAATTGAGCAAGCCGAACAAGGTGTCGACTACTTTACGATTCACGCCGGGTTACGGCTCCCTTTTATCGCTCTTACCGCCAATCGCTTAACAGGCATTGTCTCTCGCGGCGGATCGATTATGGCCGTCTGGTGTATGGCTCACGAAAAAGAAAGTTTCCTTTACACGCACTTTGATGAAATTTGCGAGATTCTTGCTCGTTACGACGTCGCTGTGAGTCTCGGGGATGGCCTACGGCCTGGGTCACTGCACGATGCGTGTGACAAGGCGCAAATGGCAGAACTTGCCACACTAGGAGAACTCGCAAAACGCGCCCACGCCAAAGACGTTCAAGTCTTAATCGAGGGCCCAGGTCACATCCCTTTGCAGCGCGTTGTTGAAAACGCCAATGCTGAGGTTGACCTCTGCGACGCCGCGCCTTTTTATACCTTGGGGCCCTTAGTCACTGACATCGCCCCAGGTTACGACCACATCACAAGCGCGATTGGAGCGGCAACAATCGGGGGAGCGGGAACGGCGATGCTCTGCTACGTCACCCCCAAGGAGCACCTTGGACTACCCAACAAAACGGACGTAAAAGACGGCATCATCACTTACAAGATTGCCGCGCACGCAGCAGACCTCGCTAAGGGCGTCGCAGGCGCCCAAATCCGCGACAACGCAATGAGTAAGGCGCGCTTTGAATTTCGGTGGCTCGACCAATTTAACATTGGCTTTGACCCAGAGAAGGCCCGAAGTTTTCACGATGAGACCTTACCCAAGGAAAGCATGAAGAAGGCGCACTTTTGCTCGATGTGTGGACCGAACTTTTGCGCGATGCGGATCACGGAAGAAGTTCGCCAATGGGCCTCTAAAGAGCAAAAAGACTCCTAGCCTAAAGCCTACAAAGAGGCTTTTCGCTCGGTACTGACCGATCCCAAGTATTGGCTCTAGCCTAACTAGGCTAGAGCCAAACTCGTCAATTAGAAGCGGTACGTGTACTTCGCTTTTAAGTTCTGATCGACGCGTCCGTCGGTACCAAACTTCACACCATAACCGAAGTCAAGTGCGTGAGCGCTCTTTTCGATCTTCACCCCAAGCGTTGCACCCCAAGTCATCGAGCTTGTCACACGGGCGTTAAAGCAATCTTCAACGCTTGAACCAACCGCCTTAAAGGTTTGCTTAGCCTTCGTATCGCCAAAGGCAGGAACAGCCGTTAAATCAAAGAGCGGTTTCACAAGCGCCCCCGACTTCGTTGGCACTTCACCCTTGATGGTCACGCCAAAGGGTACTGTGACGATATTGGCTCGATCGGCGTCGTAATTAAAGCCTCCTGCGTTAAAGCCGTCACTTGCAACGCTCGAGAAACGTACTCCCGCATGCGGAACAACTGAGACGCTCTTACTCGCGGCAATGGCCTTTTCAAAGCGAACGGCTGCTGTGAAGGCATTGGCCTTGGGCTTGGCGCTATAGCCTTCGAGAGAGGTCTTATTGGTGCTTTGTAAGTAACTTAAGCTACCCGTTAAGTCAAGAGAAGCTACAGCGGTCTTACCGTAAACCGCCACACCCCAGAAGTTCACCGTGTTCTTGGTGCCAGAACTGACATTAAGACCCTTCACAGTGCCTTTACCCGCTGTGAAAGCTGCGCCAAAGGAGCCGTACTTTTGCGTTGTATCCCAGCCAACGGTAAGCCCTGCGATATTGCTCTTATAGCCAAAGCTTTCGCTACCGGCTTCGTAGGAAGTCACTCGGGTGTTTTCACCCTCGGCATGCGCCCAAAGGTGAGAATCCGAATCCACCTTTCCGACTTCAAGAGAAGCAACATGGTCTTCGATTGAGTCAGCCGTTGCAAAGGCCGATGTCAAAATCGTGTTGGTTGCTGCGCCCGCAGCATTCATGAGGGCAACTTTGTTGGTCGCCTTTCCGGCTTTCGCAAGACTAAATCCCGATTGTGTTGCATCAAAGATCGACGATAAGCGCGAGTAAGCCAAAGAACTTCTATCAAGAGTCCCCTGTTGGAACGCATCAAGCGTCTTACTTGCTAGCGTGAGGCCCTGCAAATCATCTTGCGATGTGCCAGTGACACTTAAAACGAGGTCGCCACCATTTGTGGAACTCAAGTAACTCACATTAAGTAAGCCATTGATACCAATGTAGTTAGCCGATGTTACGTTACTATCGTACTCAAAGCCCGACGCAATCGTAATCGTGCTACTAGCTGCAGCGCCATCTAAAGCGATAATAGAGCCCGATTCAGCAGAGAACTTCAATCCTGAGGCGCCGTCGGCTGCGGAAATCTTATTGCCTGTTTTCACAATAAGAAGCGACTGATTTTTCACAGTCACACCATCGTTGTAGCCCGAGGTTCCTGAGGCACGCCCGTCGACAACGAAGCCGCCGTTATTGCCAACGGTCACGTCGCTTGCGATGTAGGCCGCGGCTCGGATTCCTTCGGCAGAGAAGGTTTTCCTTGATGCCTCTTCAACTTGGGTTAAAGCCGCATTAAGCGCCGTAAGGTCTGTTGTTCCCACAGAAAGTTTGGAATTCTCGCCTACGACAACACGGCCGTGGTTAGTTGAGCTATCACCGCTTACAGAGAGCGTTTCAATGGCAACTTCAGTTGCCGTTTCGCTCACACCAAAGACGGGATCCAGATAAAGCGACCCACCATTAAGTTGCATCGTGCTAACAACAAGAGAGCCCGCAGAGTCTTTGTTGCCGACGTTAACAACACCGCTTTCAGCAAGGGTAATCTTCTTAATATTGAAGGTCCCCTTACCTAAGACGTCAACAGAACTATCGGCGCGAACGCGGATTGTGCCGTTTAACTTACCGCCAGAGGTGCTCTTTTCAGAACCTAATTGCAAAGAACCCGCTTTGGCGTTTCCATCGACTCCTGTTGTATTACCCACATAGATGACAGATTCCGTGCCATTTTCTGTGTTCTGCAAGAGTTCAGTGGACGTCCCTGCGCCAAAGAGCGCGAGTTTTCTCTCACCTGTGACAAAGACCTTGTTGGATTCTTCTTTGAGGTCCAAAGCAGCGTAACCAATATTGCCTAAGTGTTGGAAAAGCGAGTCAGCCTTCACATCTTCGTTTGTACCACTATTATCAGCCGTAAGACCGTTATCCGAGGTAATTAAATAGGTCGCAAGGACAAGGGTATTGCCCTCGGGGTCAGATGGATCGACAACACTGTTGCCCTGATCTTTTACTTCAGTTTTAGTCGGAAGAACACCCGTCTGCTTTTCGTAATTGACGTTAAGGTAAGTCGTTTTCTTCGTTTCAGTGCCAGAGCTCGTTTCTGTCTTTGTCACGCGAGAACTATCTAACAGAGAAACTTCCGTGATAACAGTGTCATCATCGTTAACGAGATCTTTTGTCACAGAGAACGTTGTCGAGTTCTTATTGGTTACTGTCCCATCGTACTTCGCATT
>CAVEMY010000072.1:0-6222 GCA_963617005.1 Parabacteroides distasonis
TAAATGAGCCCGCTTTAAATTTGAGGGCCAAAACGGCTTGCGGTGTTTTCGTTTCTTTTAAGTAAAGCGGCGTGGCAAGGAAGATATCTTTTGCCGAGTCCGCTTCACTTTGTAGCCATCCGAAATTTTTTAAGCGATCGCGCGATAAAACGATGAGGTCTCGTTCTGAACCTTTTAGGTCATTTCGTGTGAGGTATTCGCTTAAATCGTTGGCGCTTAGGCTCGAGAGAAAGACGAGTCCAACAACGGAGCTGTGTAGCGACTCAAGGTGCGCCGTGCCGCAAGAGCATAAAAGGATGTTGTCATCCATCCTAAGCCCCAAGAAAACCTTGCCGCCCGTTTCTTTTTCCAAAGCGAAAAATTGGGGATCGGCTAAAGAAGGAAGATTATTTTGCTGCCAAGCGCTCATGCCAAGTAACAAGAGCTTGTCGCCTAAGAGCCAGCCAGATTTCCCCGTGCGTTTCGCAAGCCCTATGGTTTCAAGGCGGGTGAGCACGCGGTGAACGGTTGATGGCGCAAGGTTAGCGCGCCGCGCTAAAGCCCGAATACCAATCGGTTTACGTGTTTCAGAAAGCAAAAGAAGAACGTCATCGGTGCGCGAGTTTGAGGAACTAATCTCTTCTATGGCGTCGCTCTTTTTTGTCATGACTCGTTTGTAGGCTCTTCGTTTGGCGCTTCAATGGCGCGAGAAATCATTTCTGCAATATCTTCGATGGGAAGCTCTTTATCGGTCGTTGCAGCCCCCAGCATCGATAAGCAATGCGGGCATTCCACAGCAACGCTTTGCGCTTTCGTGCTCTTTAATTCTTTAATGCGAATCGCATTGACGCGTAGCGGCTTATCCAAAAACATCTGCGCCCCACCTGCGCCGCAGCAAAACGCCGTGCGTCCTGTTTCTTCGGGTTCAACGAGCGTTAACCCCAAGCGCTTTAATAGCTTACGCGGCTCTTTCACAACGCCATTGGCGCGCGCGAGATAACACGCGTCGTGAAGCACAATCTTTTGCGAATCCAACTTCTTAATCGTTAGGCGCTTTTCTTTAATTAAAGAAAGGATGTAGTCGACGTGGTTTCTCACAACAAAGCACCCGCCTTCAAACTGCGGGTATTCGTTTTTCAGTGTATTAAAGCAATGCGGGCACGCTGTAAGAATTTCATCGAAATCGTATTTACTGAAGTTTCCGATGTTTTCTTCAGCGGCTTGTTGGAAGAGATATTCTTCTCCGGCGCGACGAGCCCAATCGGCGTGGCAGCGTTCTTCGGCCATAATCGCAAAGTTAACTTTTGCCGCACGAAGAATCTTCACCATCGCTTTGGCAATGCGTTGAGCGCGTTTATCGTATGAGGCGGCGCACCCCACCCAATAAAGCACATCGTAGTGTTCACCAGATTTTGCGACCGGAATATCCAATCCTTTTGTCCAATCGGTGCGAGCCGCAGGGTCCATCGCCCAAGGGTTTCCGACGCTTGCGGTGTTTTCCAAGGTCTTTGCGAGACCGGCGGGGAAGTCACCTTTTTCAAGCGCCAAATTGCGGCGCATTGCAACGATTAAATCAGGGATTGGGATACGAGCTGGGCACACTTCAGCACAGGCATTGCACGTCGTGCAATCCCAAAGAGCGGCTTTCCCAACTAAGCCATCGATTAATGGAAGCTCTTTATTTTCTCCGCGCAGTCGTTTTTGTAGACTTAAAACGAGAGATTTGGGATCTAACGTACTTCCTGCACGAAACGCCGGGCACACGGAGCGGCACCTACCGCACTCCGTGCAGCCATCGATGTGCACACGGTCATCGATCGAAAAGTCATTAAAGTCGCTTGCGCCAAAGTGCTCTTGCTCTTCAATGTTTTCGATTTTGGCAATAGCAGACGTTGCACCAACTTTTTCTCTGCGAATCGAAGCGGGAGTCTTAAATAGATGCGCATAAAACGTGAGAGGAATGACAGCGATAAAGCATAGGGAAGTAATTGCGTGAATGACCCAAACAAAAATATGCGTTGTTTGAATCGCTTCTTTTGTCATCCCTGCAAAGCAATGGCTTAAAAGGTAGCCCACAGGAGACCAAACAGCCCACGGTGGGTTTTCAGCGGCAAGACGCAAAGCCTCTAAGAAAAATCCAATGACGATGATGCCTGCGAGGCTTCCGAGAATCACGGCTGACCGTTCTGTCGGTTCAACCTTGGGGTCGGCCCAAACGTAGCGGCGTAGCGCTGCGTAACTTAATCCGATGAGAGCCAAGAGACCTGCGATATCGAGAATTAATTTATAGATAAGATAAACGCGTCCTGAGAGAATTCTTTTATCGAAGGCAAGCCACGCGATATCCCAATCGATTGTGGCAAGCACAGTCCCCATAAATAGGAGGATAAAGCCCCAGAAAATCGCAAAGTGCGCCACACCACTTCGTGTCTCGCGAACCTTGCGCTGCATTAAAACGGTAAAGAGCGTTTTTGTAAGCGACATCTTCGCTTTGGATTTCGCGTCTTTGGCTAATCCTTCACGCACAATATGCCGCGCACGAATGAGTCCCGCGATAAAGATGCCGACGGCCACGAGACCCAAGACATACAAAACGACCTGAGCCCAGAAGGGGACGTTCCAAAAATAGGGGCGAAGGATTGTCTCTGTTGAAACCATGAGAGAGTTTCTGCTTTTTTTCGTAAGTTCTAATCTGTATCTGCAATACATTAGCGCAAAAAGCGCTTTTCTGCTTTTGTTTTGCCTTTTCTCTTAGGGTTTAAGGCTAGCGCGATACTGGGAAATCGCTCGTGTGCATGCATTAATGAGATGTGGCCCGTGAAGGATAAATCCCGTGTAAAGCTCAACTAGTTTGGCACCAGACTGAATGTGACTTACGGCATCTTCTGGCGTCATGATGCCACCAGAAGAAATCGTTGGGATTGAATCCTTGAGATGCTCGGTAACAGAACTAAGAAACGCAAGCGAACTTTCTTTTGCTGCGCTTCCCGTGAGGTAACGGCCGCATTCGGCTTCTTTTGAAATTCCTGCAGCGTGAATGCCGTTGGCTCCTGCTGCAACAAGGCGGTCTAAGAGATCGAAAAGGGCGTCTTTCGTGCGGTCTTGATAGAGTTTTACAACAACGGGTTTGCGCGAGGCATTCGTTTTCGAAGTGACTTCGGAGCGCTTTTCGAGAATGGCTCGAAGCGCGGTGAGGATTGTTTCGTCAGTAAGTCCTGCCGTATCGAAAGTAAAGTAATCGGCTCGCGTGTAGCTCTTGGTTAACGTATTCGTTAGGCCAGTTAAGTCTTCTGTAGCGCATTTTGGATTTAGACCCAAACTCACGCCCAATAAGCCGCCACGCAAGTGGAACCCATCGGCGCTCTTTAAGTTAATGAGCCCTTGGTCGATTCCGACGTTTGGATGCGAGGCCGAGTAAGAAAGACTCAAACCCGTATCGGTTTTCTTTTGGCGCACGACTTGAGAGTCGTTGCAAGGAAATTCTGTAAAGGAGCCTACTTCGATAAAGCCAAAACCTAAGGCGCCTAGGCTATTGACACGGATGCCGTTTACATCAAACCCGGCGGCAAGCCCTACGGGATTCGGAAACCGTAGTCCCATCACGGCAACAGGGTCTTCAGCCATGGGGCCTGCCCACTTTTCGTGGTAGCCAAAAATCGTGAACCAATCAAGGTTCTTTAAAAGGATGCGTCGAGCGCTCTTAAAACCAAGAGAAAAGAGTAAGGCTCTAAATGCATCGTAAGTCATGAATTAAGGCTCAACAAATCTTGACGTAGAAACTCGTATTCTATAGAATCTCAAATTCTTCACATGGACCGCGGGGTGGAGCAGTCTGGTAGCTCGTCGGGCTCATAACCCGAAGGTCGGAGGTTCAAATCCTTCCCCCGCAACCAAAGTCCTAAATCTCTTTCTGAGAAATTCCCCCACTTTTTCCTTTTGCAGCTTGCGCAAAGTCGTTTGAGGCGACTGAAATTGTGCATTCCTTGCGCAGTATAGACTGACTTCAAGTGGAGCTAAGGAGAGTTCTCTACGGAAATCTCCTTACGATTTAGGGAGTATGTCTATGGGTTCAGATGTGTTGCCAGTCAATGCGATTACAGGGTTGCAGCATACAGCTTTGCCGAAAATTAAAGAGATTGACCCTCCGAAAGCTCTTCTTTGGGTTGGGAATTCCTTTTTCTTCTTTAATAACGGTGCACATCGCTTTACAAGACGCTTACTACAGAAAGCTCCCGTTGTTCCAAAGTATCGTGGCAATCTAGTTGCCATCAACGGCGCAAGTTTGAGTTGGCACGACTTAGAAAGTTATTTTCGCCCGAATGCGATTAGTTCGTATTCCTTTAGTACGGACGGAAAGAACACAGTCCAATTCCGCGACCCTGAAGAAAAGCTCTGGGATAGTGTATTGCTACTTGATTCTTCTCAAGGACCGATTCATCCGCAGCTAAAAGAGGACTTCAAGCGCTTTGCAAAACTTGATTCAGAGATTTGCCGCAAACACAAAGCGACTCCCATCTTCTTAATTTCTTGGGCGTATGCCGACCGTCCCGAAATGACAGCGCAGTTGGCCGATGCCATTTTGAGTGTAGCTAACGACAACGATGCGATTGCGGTTCCCGCGGGTTTGGCTTTTGCTCTAGCACGCGAAAAAGATGCCTCTTGCCCACTTTATATCGGCGATAACCGACATCCAACGCCGGCGGGCTCGTACTTGTTGGCGTGCACGGTGATTGCGACACTGTTCAAGATTGATGTGAGAACAATTCATTTTGACTGCGAAGTTGAGCCTGGGCTTGCGAAATTTTTGCGTGAAGTCGCTCAAGAGACGGTTTGCCGTTTCTTTGGAAGATAGTTTTTCTGAAAATAGCCGCGTTTGTGTTCGAGTTTTCGCAGCGCTTATGGCTAAAAGATCAAAGAGGGAAGTTAGAAGACTAATCCTCTTAGAAACATTAAAACAAAACTCGTTATAAAAGGAGAAAGTGAAATGACAATCCCAATCATCGCTGCTGCGCTGATCACGGTTGTTGCCGGATGGATGATTATCAAGCGCTATCCAGTACACATCGTTTTGCTCGCGGGTGGTTTGATTATCGTTGCCATCTGCATTTTGTGTGGAATCACACAGTTCCTACCCAAGGGAACGAAAACCACAGGCTTGGTTTGGTTTGACTTGATTGAATTGATCAACGCCATTACCAAGAAACAGGTCGTTGGCGTTGGCTTAATCATTATGTCTTGCGGTGGTTTCGCAGGATATATGAGCCAAATCGGTGCCGCAAACCGTCTCGTGCAATTGTGCGCGGAGCCCTTGCGTGCTTTAAGTAAACCCTACCTTGTTTTGGCCTTGGCCTACTTAATCGGGCAAGGCATTAACCTTGTTGTCGTGTCGGCCGCTGGGTTAACGATGTTGTTGTTAGTTGCTTTCTATCCGATTCTTGTCGGTGTTGGCGTAAGTCGTGGAGCCGCGGCTGCCTGCATTGCCTGCTGCTCGGCTATTGGTGCGGGTCCTTTGTTTGGGACGCAACAGCTTGCCGCACGAATCGCGAATGTGGACTCGATGGTTTACTTTATTGAGTGGCAGCTTGTCGCTTGCTGGCCCGCCTATCTCGTGACAGCTGCGGCGATTTTCTTTACCGCGAAGTACTACGACGCAAAGAAAATCGATATTGAAGATGAGATGCAAGAAGCCAAGGCCACTGCTGTGCGCGAATGCCCGAAGTGGTATGCCATCTTCCCGTTTGTTCCCATTGTTTTGCTCTTCATCTTCTCGAAGTTCGGTATCTCTTCTGTGAAATTGAGCACACCAACTGCCTTGATGTTAACGTGGATTGTTGTGGCCATCATTGAACTCATCCGCCTAAGAGATGCGAAGCTTGTGATGAAAGATTGCCTCGTGTTCTTTAAGAAGATGGGCGCGCTCTTCGGTGGCGTTGTTGCTCTCGTTATCTGTGCTGAAGTCTTCGCAACAGGTTTGCGTGTTTCCGGTCTCGTTAATGAAATCATCGAAACGGCTAAGGGCTTCGGATTTGGCGCAGGCGGTATGACATGCGTCTTGTCTGCCTTGGTTGGTGTTGTGACGTTCTTAACGGGTTCTGGCGTGGGTGCCTTCTCGGCCTTCGCTAGCCTCTCGGTTGACGTTCAAGCCCAAGTTGGCGGTCACCTGCCCGCCATGATGGTGCCGATGCACTTAGCGTGCTCGATCTTCCGCTCGATGAGCCCTGTGGCAGGGTGCTTAATTGCCGC
>CAVEMY010000073.1:0-6065 GCA_963617005.1 Parabacteroides distasonis
TCCGCTGGGGGCACTGGTGCCGGTGGTGTCTTATCCCAAGTCTGGGTTTCAAGCCAATCGCGCAAGAACTGCTTATCAAAGCTCGGTGGCGAAATTCCCAAACTGTATTGGTCTTGCGGCCAGAAGCGAGAGCTGTCGGGCGTTAAGACTTCGTCCATTAAGCAAACGCGGCCTTCTTCATCCAAGCCGAACTCAAACTTCGTATCGGCAATGATGATGCCTTTCGTGAGAGCGTATTCAGCAGCACGTGTGTAAAGATCAATTGTCAAATCACGAATCTGTGTGGCAATCTCTTTACCGTAAAGCGAGCAAACACGGTCAAAATCGATGTTTTCATCGTGTGTACCCACTTCGGCTTTCGCTGCCGGTGTGAAAATCGGCTCAGGAAGCTTTTGAGCTTGCTGTAAACCTTCAGGAAGACGAATGCCACAAATCGTGCCGTTTTCCTTGTAGGAGGCCCAACTGCTGCCAATGACGTAGCCACGCGCCACGCATTCAATCAAAATCGGCTTTAAGCGCTTAACAACCATGGCGCGTCCCGCGACCTGATCGACTTCATTGGGAGCAACCACGGATTCAGGCGCGATATCCGTCAATTGGTTTGGCATTCCCTTGGCAAGCTTTTCAAACCAGAACTTTGTGAGTCCCGTTAAGACCTTGCCCTTATCGCGAATCGGCACGCTCAAAATCACATCAAACGCACTGATGCGGTCGGTTGCAATCATCAGAAGTTTGTCGTCACCGACGGCGTAGCACTCACGCACTTTGCCACGATAGACCAAGGGCAAACCACTGAGACTTGTTTTCATAAGTCCTTGCATAGCAGTTACTCCACTGTTTTATTTACAAAATAGCTAAAAAACTTCACAACTAAGAAACCGAGTAGGCCTTGCGCCTGATATGGGCGAATTTAAGCACATCGCCGGATTTTTCGCATCGGGAAAAAGCACTATGCCGCCCCGACTTTTCGAAAAAATTTGGTTTTATTTTAGAGAGGACGCGGGGGAAAATCCTCCCCGTTACACCGAATCTCATCGTTTTCCCTTTTTCACGGGCTTTTCGCGCTTTTACCATGAACTTTTCGAACCTTATTCGGCTAAAATGGGTTTCCAAGAAGGCGCTAGGCAACACATAACGCATTCGATTTTGTCTCACACCATTCGGAGCTATCGACATGGCACTCGTCAGTTTGCGTCAACTGCTCGATCACGCAGCAGAAAACGGTTACGGAATCCCCGCATTTAACATCAACAACCTTGAACAGGTTCACGCCATCATGACGGCAGCCCAAGAAGTTGGCGCGCCCGTCATCATGCAAGCCTCCGCTGGGGCTCGCAAATACGCTGGCGAACTCTTTTTAAAGTCGCTCATTGAAGCGGCCGTAGAAAGCTACCCTGATATCCCTGTGTGCATGCACCAGGACCACGGGCAAAGCCCGGCCGTGTGCCAAGGCGCGATGCGCTACGGCTTTACATCGGTGATGATGGACGGCTCTTTAATGCCCGATGGCAAGACCCCATCGACATACGAATATAACGTTGAAACGACAAAACGCGTCGTGGAAGCTGCGCACTCGATTGGCGTTTCCGTTGAAGGTGAATTAGGTTGCATCGGTTCATTGGAATCCTTGCAGGCCGCAAAAGAAGACGGTCAGGGCGCAGAAGGAAAGATGACCCGCGATATGCTTTTGACCGACCCCGATCAGGCCGCCGACTTCGTGCGTGCCACGCAACTCGATGCCCTTGCCATCGCAATCGGCACAAGCCACGGCGCCTATAAGTTCACACGTAAGCCCACTGGCGAAATCCTTTCCATTCAACGCGTCAAAGAAATCCACGCTCGTCTTCCGAACACACACCTTGTGATGCATGGATCAAGCTCTGTTCCTCAGGAATTGCTCGCTGAAATCCGCAAGTACGGTGGCCAGATGCGTGAAACCTATGGCGTCCCGGTTGAAGAAATTCAGGAAGCCATCCGCCACGGCGTTCGTAAGGTCAATGTCGACACCGATATTCGCCTTGCGATGACAGGAGCCATCCGCCGCTACTTCGTGGAGAACCCGAGTGGCTTTGATCCGCGCGGCTATATGAAGAAAGCGCGCGAAGCCGCTAAAGAGCTCTGCAAGAGCCGCTACATTGCTTTCGGTTGCGAAGGACAAGCCGCTCACATTAAAGCCACGCCGCTTTATGTGATGGCCGATAAGTACGCTAAAGGCGAACTTGCGCAGAAAGTTCTCTAATCGATAAAGGAACTCGAAGGGAGCTTCAACACTGAGCTCCCTTTTTCTATTCATGCCAGAGAAAACAGCAAACGACTTAAAAGGAAAAACGGGACTGACGCGCCTCATAAACGCCACGCGCTACTCCTACGACGGGATTCGCGCTGCGCTAAAAAGCGAAGAAGCTTTCCGTGAAGAACTGCTCTTAGCTCTTGTTCTCATCCCTGTGAGTTTCTTTTTACCTGTTGAACTCTCGCTTCGGCTTCTTTGCCTATTTTCTGTTTTCTTCGTTCTTATCGTGGAACTTTTGAATTCTGGTATCGAAGCCGCAATCGACAGAATTGGCCCCGAGATTCACCCGAAATCCAAATTTGCCAAAGACTTAGGGAGTGCGGCAGTCCTCTTTAGTCTTATTCTCTGTGCCTTAACTTGGGGCTCAGTCCTTTTTACCGTCTTTTTTCCCTAGAGGTTCGTTATGACAAATCCTCCTCTTGTTGGCATCGTGATGGGATCGACTTCCGATTGGGAGATGATGAAACCCGCGATCGATATTCTCACAAGCTTTGATGTCGCTTACGAAGTTAAAGTCATTAGTGCTCATCGCCTTCCTGATGAAACAGCCGAATACGCGTCAACGGCTAAAGCTCGTGGCCTAAAAGCCATCATCGCAGGAGCTGGTGGTGCGGCTCACTTAGCTGGCGTTATTGCCGCAAAGACGACGCTTCCCGTTTTAGGTGTTCCTATTCCTTCGAAGTACTTAAAAGGCATGGATAGCCTACTTTCTATCGTTCAGATGCCTCGAGGCATCCCGGTTGCAACATTTGCTATCGGTGAAGGTGGGTCGGCCAATGCCGCAATCTTTGCTGTCACGATGATGGCTCTCACAGATGACGCTCTTGCAAAGAAACTTGACGAATTCCGCGCCAAGCAAAGCGATAAAGTGCGTCACGCCAAACTTCCTATCGAGTCGTAATGCCTTTTTCTAACTATCCTTCTCTTGATATGGCGGCCATTGGTAAGGCCGCCGACGTTTTGCGCGCAGGAGGGTTGGTCGCCATCCCCACGGAAACCGTCTATGGGTTAGCGGCGGACGCAGACAATAAAGACGCGGTTCTTGCGACCTTTGCTGCCAAAAAGCGCCCCACCAATCACCCGCTCATTGTGCATGTAGCAAGTGCCGCAGCGCTTGATGCTTGGGCAATTAACATTCCCGAAGAAGCGCGTTTGTTGGTAAAGACCTTTTGGCCTGGCCCCTTAACACTCGTACTAAAGAAGGCCGAGCGCTGTGGCGACTTTGTCACAGGTGGACAAGATTCTGTGGCACTGCGCTGCCCTTCTCACCCATGGGCTCATGCGCTATTAGAAGCGTTTGCAGGGGATAACTTTAAGGGGCTCACAGCACCAAGCTGCAACACCTTCGGACAGATTTCTCCGACAAGTGCCAAGCACGTTTTCGATGACTTGGGTGTGAAGCCCGCAGGAAAACTTGACTACATTCTCGATGGCGGCATCTGTGAAGTCGGTGTCGAGTCAACGATGATCAATTTATCAGGGAAAAGGCCCGAGATTTTGAGGCACGGCGCAATCACCCGAGAAATGCTCGAAGCCGTTTTAGGGTGCGCAGTGCCAGACGCAGGAAGCGACGCGCCACGCGCCTCAGGCCGCTTAAAGAGCCACTACGCACCAAAGACAAAGCTTGAGATTGTCCCAAGAGAACTCATCGTTACCCGCTTTGCTGAATTAGCTCCAGCAAAAGTTGCCGTGATGGCCTCTTGCGACGTACTTCAAAAGTTAGATAAAGAGCGTCTTGCAATCTCGATTGTTGCACCAGACTCACTCGAAGGCTACGCGCACGGCCTTTATGAAAATCTTCATAGACTCGATTCCGCTTGCGCCTCGCGAATCTTAGTTGAGATGCCACCGCAACTACCAAGTTGGGCTGCGGTTAACGACCGCTTAGGGCGCGCTGCGGCGGAGAAAAACTAAATGGCTTCATTGTCTCCCGTTGGTGTATTGGATTCTGGTCTTGGTGGGCTTTCAGTACTAAGAGCCCTCAGGGCCCGGTTACCAGAAGAAGACTATCTTTACTGCGCCGATAACGGTAACGCCCCGTGGGGAGATAAGCCTGAAGCCTTTATCATCGATCGCACACGAGCGATGATTCAATTTTTGCTTGAGCGCGATGCGAAGGCCATCGTGATTGCCTGCAATACCGCAACAGCGGCCGCGGCTGAAACTGTACGCCGTGAATTTAACCTACCCATCATTGGCATTGAACCTGCGGTAAAGCCTGCGGCAAAGTTAAGTCACAGTGGACGCTTTGGTGTTCTTGGGACAACGCGCACCATCACAAGCGACCGCTATCACAATTTGCTCGTGCGTTTTACGCAAGGCACACACGTGATGTCGGTGGCGGCTCCCGGTCTTATGGAATGCGTTGAACGAGGCGAACTCAATACGCCAAAAACGCGAGAACTATTAAAAAAATATCTCACCCCGATGCTTGACGCGGGAATCGACACCTTGGTTCTTGCCTGCACGCACTACCCCTTCTTAACCGAAGCAATTCGTGAGGTAGCAGCGCGTCCACTACAAATTATTGAACCGAGTTCAGCAGTGGCGGATGTTCTTTACACAAGACTTCTTGAACGCAAGCTTCTTAATGAAAAAAAGCGTCCAGGAACGGAACGCTTTTGGATTAAAGATCACACGAAGTTTGAAGCCACATTAAAAAGACTGTGGCCTACATGCACTAAGACCGAAGAGCTAACGGCGTAGCCCCATCTTCCAAAACGTAGGGAGTCATCTTTCTTCGGAAATCTTCGGGAAGTGCCACAGGTTTAAAGCCCTTCTCTTGAGAAACACAGACCATCGTTTCCGTAAGACGCACGCACTCGGTTTCTCCTCGCGTTAACGTCATCGCAAAGCGAATAGAAGAAAAGCCGAGTTTCTCAATCCAGAGGTTGGCCTTGCAAACGTCTCCAGCCTTACAGGGGCTTACGAAATTGCAGTGAACACCCGCAACAGGAAGCACTAAGCCACTTTGGAGAATTTCCATAAATGGCTTTTTAACGACTTCAGCGAAGAAATCCTCGATAAGGCCGTTAAACATTGTGAAATAGTGCGGATGAAAAACGATTCCCGCACTATCACAATGCGAGAAACGAATCTGGATTTCTTTCGTAAACGTCTGATGCACGACGCAGTCTCCTAAAACTCTAAGAGAGGGTATTAACGGATTTTGCGGGTACGAAAAAAGAGCCAACGAGTTGCTGTTAGCTCTTAATTCTCGAAAACGAAGAATGCAAACGACAAGTCGCGCATTAAATTAGCGCAACTTCACTTCCTTAAAAGCGACGTGCTTGCGAGCAACCGGGTCGAACATCTTGAGTTCGAGCTTGCCAGTTGTATTCTTCTTATTCTTCACCGTCGTCACGAAATAGCCAGTCTTGGCTGTCGATTCGAGCTTGATGATTTCGCGGGCGCCTTTTGCCATGGTCCGATCTCCAGAAAATTAAATTTCACCGCGGGCACGCAAATCCGCGAGCACCGCATCGATACCGACCTTGTCAACCGTGCGCAGTCCAGCCGTTGTCAAACGCAGGCGGACCCAACGATTCTCACTTTCGACCCAGAAACGACGATACTGCAAGTTCGGCAGGAAACGACGCTTGGTCTTGTTGTTCGCGTGCGAGACTTGATGGCCGACCATCGGCTTCTTGCCGGTGATTTGACAGACTCTTGCCATCACATACTCCCGTATAAAAAAGTTAAAAACACAACACACCCTGTCCAAAACAGTGTGTGGACTCAAAAAATCAAGGAAGGCGATTATAGGGCAAAGCTC
>CAVEMY010000074.1:0-6065 GCA_963617005.1 Parabacteroides distasonis
CTTCTTCACGACACGATTGAAGATGGTCATGAAACGTCCGAAACCCTCCTAGCCAAAGGGATGAAAGAAATTGTTGTTAAAGCCGTGAGTGCTTTGACGCGTAAATCAGACGAAGACTACAAAAGCTACGTGAGGCGCCTTGGAGAGAATCCACTTACTGCAAAAGTCAAAATGGCCGATCTCAAACACAATATGGATTTGACGCGGATTCCGAATCCAACGAAGGTCGACTTGAGCCGAATCAAAAAATACAAGAAGGCTTTAGCCTATCTTGAATCCTGTGTTTGGGATTAGTTCTACTCGCTTTTCTTGGGATGAAGTTCTAAGAACTTTTGATAGGCCTCGTTATATACGCCTAGCATCGCACCGTCGAAACAACAGAAAGTGACGACGATGGGATAGTCTTTATTTGACTCTGTCCAGTCGTAGACCGTCTCATAGGCAATGAGAGCCGCTTTATCAGCAGGAAATCCATAGGCTCCCGTTGAAATCGCGGGAAACGCAATCGTATGCAAATCCATTTCTTTCGCGAGATTTAACGAATTGCGATAGCACTGAGCTAAATGTGCTTCAGGTTCTGGATCTGTGGCGTAAATGGGCCCTACTGTGTGAATGACAAACAAACTCGGAAGCTTATAGGCCTGGGTGATCTTGGCCTCTCCAGTTTTGCATCCGCCGAGTCGGCTGCAGGCGGCTTTTAATTTCGGACCTGCCGCTTTGTGAATGGCCCCATCGACCCCGCCTCCGCCAAGCAAAGTTTTATTGGCTGCATTGACAATCGCATCGCACTTTAATTTTGTGATGTCTGCAACAAGAGCCTCAATGCGGGTTTCTTTCTTAAAGCGCATTTTCAGCGCCTTAAGAATTTCCTCTTTTGTAAAAAAGCGCTCGTCGATCACAATCGCATTGATTTCAGGGTCGCGCTTGATGCATTCCCAAACGATAAAGAAAGGAAAGCTCGCACAGGGTAAATCTGTTTTAGCTTGCCTGCAGGCTTTCATCCTCGTTTTGGCGGTTGTAAAAGAAAAGAGAGCCAGATCGTCAGATCTTGGGTCAAGCGGGCCCACGTGTAGCGCAGGAATCTCGTCACTATCTTCGGGCACCTCGCGATCGAGCAAAAATAGTAAGGGAGTTTTTTCAGAATACACGTGCCCTAAGGTCAGCAAAAGCTTTTCATAATTTTCTGGACTCGGTTCTTTGAGATAGAGCCCGATAAATTTTGCAAGTTTTTCGGCTGCAGAATTCGGCGATGGCATGAAACCGTCCTTACTTTTCTGGCGTTGACTTGAGTTTTTTTAGCGAATTCTTAGAACGCTTTCCGCCTTTTCCAAAGAGTTCTTTTGTGATGTTGATTAAGGCGCTCGCGGGTCTTGATAAGTAGCGACTCCGGCTCCAAGCGATAGCAAGGCGCGTCGACAAGGCGTCAGGTTTTATTTCGTAGTAGCGCACGTTGTAGTGCGTTGTATCAGCTAGCGTACTTGGGACTAAGGCGCAACCAAGCCCTGCCTCAACAAGAGTCGGGATGGAATTAATCGATTGGGCTTCAAGCGCAACGGTTGGCTCCACGTGATATTTTTCACAGAGAGAAGTGTAAAAGTCATGGAAGACCTGACCGGCTTTAATGATGATAAACGTATCGTTCGCGAATTCAGTAAATCGCACGGAAGGGTAGCAGCCATCTGCGGGCACGGATCCAGTTTTAACTTCTTTATGCGATTGCGGAACGCATAGCAGTACGCGTTCGGAAAATAGCGGTTCGTAGTCAAGATTGGCTGTGACGTTAGCCTCAAGAATCAGTGTGCAGTCAACGATGCCTTTTTCCGCGTAGTTCACAAGATCAGAAGAAATCCCTTCCAAGAGGTGAATCTTGATATCGGGATAGCGCTCGCGATAAACCGGGAGAACTTTCGCAAGAATCGAGCTTGAACGGTATTCGGTGGAGCCAATAAAAATCTCGCCACTATTTAAGAGATGCTTATCGCTAAAAAATTGGGTCCGTTGCCGACGAATGGCCTCAATCTTGGTCTCGGTTTCAAGATAAAACTTCCCGTCCTCGGTTAAAACCCAAGGCTGAGAGGATCGATCGAATAAGTCGATGTCGTTTTCTTGTTCGATACGACGAATGTATTGACTCAATGAGGGCTGCGAAACAAAAAGTTTTTTCGCCGCTTTTGTGATGCTTCCTGTATCGAGAATCGTCTCGATGTATTTGAGGGCAGTGCGGGTCATGGCTAGGACTTTTTAAAGGATAGGAAAAATCGCATCCGAGGGTGCCTATAGAATCTATCCTATATTTTATTAGGAAAAAAAGTATTTGTCTAATGAAAGAAATCGGATTAAATTGAGAACTAAGGCGAATTCGCTTTCCTTCACCTCCTTTTGTGGTCAGACAGTTTGAAGCCTCCATCCTTCTGAATAAGACCTCTTGCGAATTCGCCCTTTTTTGTATTTGTCTCCCTTTCTCTTCCTTTTTCCTTCATAAATCAGGGTAATTGGCAATCTGTCTAGGTAATTTTATTTAGAGGTTCAAGAAAACTCCTCGGCTATACTCCCTTTTTTCAAGTTAGCTTATATAAGAATCAGAGGGGACGCATGCAAGCGATTATTGATTTTCTTGGTGCAGTAAGTGGTTTCGTGTGGGGCCCTGTGATGCTGTTCTTTTTGATTGGAACAGGCATTTACCTCACAATTGGATTAAGAGGCTTCACATTTCGTCGTATCCCTACGGCGTTTCGCATGCTTCGTTGCGATTACAGCAAAGGGGGATCAAAAACTGGCGAAATCTCTGCCTTTAGCGCACTGATGACGGCGATGGCAGGCACCGTTGGCACGGGTTCGATTGTTGGCGTCGCAACTGCTTTGATGGCAGGAGGCCCAGGAGCCCTCTTCTGGATGTGGTGCACGGCTCTTGTCGGTATGGCAACGAAATTTTCGGAAATCACGCTTGCGATGCATTTCCGTGAGGTTTCTCCCGCAGGTAACGTTGTGGGCGGCGCCATGTACTACATTAAAAATGGCCTTGGCCCCAAGTGGGTTTGGCTTGGAACCGCTTTCGCTATTTTCACGGGTATCGCCTGTTTCGGCACGGGCAACATGGTGCAATCGAATGCAATTTCTGGCGTTTTGCATCAAGCGATGGGCGTTCCCACCTGGGTTAGCGCTCTTGTCCTTTTTGGTGTGATTGGCCTTGTGATCTTAGGTGGTGTTAAGCGTATCGGCTATGTTGCCTCACGCGTTGTTCCCACAATGGTCGTTGTCTACATTATCTCCGCGCTTTTTGTTTTAGCAGCCCATTACGATTTGATTCTTCCAACATTTAAGTTGGTCTTTGAGTGCGCGTTTAGCCCGTCAGCGGCTACTGGGGGCTTTGCAGGAGCCACAGTGATGATGGCCATTCGCTTTGGTATGGCTCGTGGTGTGTTTGCCAATGAAGCTGGTCTCGGTAGCGCTCCGATTGCGCACGCAACAGCAATGTCTTCTCCGGTGCGCCAAGGCACAATCGGCATGCTCGAAGTCTTTATTACGACCTTCTTTATCTGCACGATGACAGGTCTCACAATCCTCATTACGGGTCAGTGGTGCGCTGTCGGTGCTCAAGGAGCCTCTGTGACTGCTAGCGCCTTCGAAATCGTGATGCCTGGATTGGGTAGTTACATCGTCGCACTTTCCTTGACGTTTTTTGCCTTTACGACAATTCTTGGTTGGTGCGTGTATGGCGAGCGCGCCTGGATGTTCCTTTTTGGCGATAAGGCGATGAAACCTTTCCGCATTCTTTACACCTTAGCTGTTCCCGTGGGAGCCCTCGTGCAACTCGATTTTGTGTGGCTTTTCTCCGACGTGATGAATGGCTTAATGGCAATTCCCAACTTAATCGCCGTCGCCCTTCTTAGCCCAATTGTCTTTAAGCTCGCGCGCGAAGGTGAAAAGGCGCAGTTCTGGCTTCCTGACGCTGAGATCAATGTAAAGAAGTAAGAGAAAACTTGTTTCTTTTCAAAAGAAAGCAGCATCTCGAAGGCTCCGAAGTTTCGGGGCCTTCGGCGTTTTTCGCCCTCTTGAAAGGCCACGTCTTTATCCCCATATAGAGAAAATCATAGGAATGATTTTTGGGGAGTTTTTTCTCATGAGTGCACAAAAACATGGTTTTCAAACAGAAGTCGCGAAACTTTTGGATTTACTCGCGAATTCTCTTTATTCGAATAAAGAAGTTTTCCTTCGTGAATTAATTTCGAACGCATCGGATGCAATCGAAAAGTTGCGTTTCTTATCGTTATCGGACACAAATCTCACAAAAGACGATCCCGTCTTTGCTATTCGCGTCAAAGCCGATAGTAAAGAAGGCACATTGACGATTTCCGATAACGGTATCGGTATGAGCCTAGAGGAGGCCAATGACCACCTCGGAACAATCGCCAAGTCGGGTACCGAAGAGTTCTTTAAGAGCCTTTCGGGAGATGCTGCCAAAGACGCACAGCTCATCGGCCAATTTGGTGTGGGCTTTTATTCCTCGTTTATCGTCGCAGATCGCGTCACAGTGTTAACCCGCAAGGCAGGTTTATCTGAAAATGAAGGCGTGCGTTGGGAGTCAACGGGTAACGGCGAATTTGAAAGTGAAAATACACCGGTGAAGACGCGCGGCACGGAAATTATTTTGCATTTGAAGGCAGATGAAAAGCGTTTCTTAGAAACGTGGACACTGCGCGAAGCAATCGAAAAGTATTCTGACCACATTGCGGTTCCCGTCTACCTTTGGGAAGAAAAGTTTGAGGCGCCCAAAGAAGGCGAGAAAGAAGACGAAAAGAAAGAGCCTAAGTTTGAATACACACAAGTTAACGAAGCAAAAGCGCTTTGGACACTAAATCCCCGCGAAGTCAAAGACGAGCAGTACAAAGAGTTTTATAAGCACTTAACGCACGACTACAGTGACCCTTTGTGCTGGGCGCATAACAAGGTTGAAGGCGACCTGGAATACACGTCACTCCTATTTATTCCGTCTGAAGCCCCCTGGGATTTGTACTCAAGAGATGCGGTGCGCGGATTGAAGCTTTTTGTCGAACGCGTTTTCATTATGGATAAGGCTGAGGCCTTCTTGCCGAACTATTTGCGCTTTGTGCGTGGTTTGGTCGATACGAATGCTTTGCCGCTTAATGTCTCTCGCGAACTTTTGCAGGAAAGCGAAGCAGGGCGTAAGTTAAAGAAGGCGCTCACGAAACGCGCCCTTGACATGATTGCGAAGTTAGCCGAAGACAAAGAAAAGTACGCCAAATTCTGGGCGCAATTCGGTCGCGTCTTAAAAGAAGGCCCCGTGGAGGATTACGCCAACGCCCAAACGATTGCCAAACTCTTGCGCTTTGCCTCAACAAAAGAAGATAGCGCAGCGCAAAGCGTGTCGTTAGCCGATTATGTCTCTCGGATGCCTGAGGGCCAAAAGAAGATTTATTACCTTGTGAGTTCAAGCTACCAGAACGCCAAGAGTTCTCCTTACCTTGAGCTATTCCGCAAAAAAGGGATTGAAGTTCTTTTGCTTTGGGATCGCATCGATGAGTGGATGGTCGGTCACTTGCATGAATTTGAAGGGAAGGCCTTTGTGAGCGCTAGCGCCTCAGACCTCGAATTGGGAGACTTGGCCGATAAGCCCGAAAAGAGCGAAGAAGAAAAGAAGGCAAGCGATGGCCTTATCGCGCGGATGAAGGCAGCTCTTGGAGGTAAGGTTAAAGACGTTCGTGTTTCAACGCGTCTTGTTGGGACACCGAGCTGCGTTGTTGCTGATGCTGGGCAGTTCTTGACGCCTCAGATGAAGCGCATGTTAGAAGCTGCGGGTCAATCAGTTCCTGAAGATGAATACATCTTGGAAATTGATCCAGAAAATGCCCTCTTAAAGAAGGCGGCCTCTGAAACCGATGAAGCGAAATTTAAAGAGTGGGCAGAACTCGTTTTCGAGCAGGCTCTGCTTTCTGAACAAGGAAGCCTCAAAGATCCGAATGCGTTCTTGCAGCGCGTCAATCGCCTCTTGTCGCTTTAAGTGCCCGTGAAAAACAATTTCGCCCGAGGGAAACCCCGGGCGAAAT
>CAVEMY010000075.1:0-6063 GCA_963617005.1 Parabacteroides distasonis
AAAGAAAAGTGGTTACTTCAGTTACTCGAACCTGGTTCCTCTTTAGGCGGAGCCCGTCCTAAGGCTACCGTCCTCGACACAGAGGGAAATCTCTGGATTGCCAAATTCCCCTCCGTCAACGATACGTATGACGTTGGCGGCTGGGAAGAATTCACTTACAGGATGGCGCGGGCTGCCGGCATTAAAGTCGCAGATTCGAAACTACTCGAACTCGATGGCAAAAACCATGTTTTTCTCGTAAAGCGATTCGACCGCAACGGAAAAAGGAGAATTCACTTTGCCTCTTCTATGACGCTACTCGGATTAAAAGACGGTGATGGCGCATCAACAGGGCACGGCTACTTAGATATCGTTGATGCGATTCTTGAGAACTCCGCAAGCGTTGAAGAAAACTTAGAAGAACTTTTTAGACGTGTGGCCTTTAACATCGCCATCGGCAATACCGATGACCATTTTAGAAATCACGGTTTTCTTCTCACGGCAAAAGGCTGGACTTTGTCTCCTGCCTACGATATGAATCCGACGCTAAACACGCACCAAAGCCTATTAATTAATGGCAAGACTGATGCCTCAGATTTAGAGACTCTTCGGGAAAGTGCGAAGGACTATATGCTTACTCAAGGAAAAGCCGATGAGATTATCCGTGGAGTTCTCAAAGCAATGAAAAATTGGGAAGCCGCGGCCAAAAGGCTCAAGCTTCCCGCTCGCGATATCGAGATGTTTAGTTCTCGGTTTATTAGAACCTCGAGTTAAGCACGACTCGCTCATCGGAGGGGGGAATTAATGAGCGAGCCGTATCTTTCCATTGCTAATCCTTCTTCGCTGGATGCGCAGCAACGAACTCACCCTGACGTTCACCAACGAGCTTACGGTCTTTCATCACAATGTGACCGCGAAGCACTGTGGCAACGGGGTAGCCCTTTAACTTAAAGCCATTAAAACCAGAGACCTTGCTAACACTTTGGAAGCGATTGATATCGACTGTTTCTTCATAGTCGTAATCGACCAAAGTAATGTCCGCATCCATACCAACACGCAAGAACCCTTTCTTATGGTCAAGACCGAAGAGTTCAGCAGGCTTCTCGGAAAGAATTCGAGCGATATCGTTTTCTGTAATCAGGCCCTTATTCACAGAGTCCGTCATTAAAGGCACAAGTGTTTCAATCGTGCACATGCCAGAGGGAATCTTAAAGAGGCTTCCTGCCTTCTCTTCGGCAGTGTGAGGGGCGTGATCGGAACAAACGTGCGAAAGGATTCCGGCACGCAACCCTTCCCAGAGGCGTTCAAGGTCGGCTTTTTCGCGAACAGGTGGATAGCCCTTAATCATCGGACCAACGCGCTTAAAGTCATCTTTCGTGAGCGTTAGATAATGCGGGCAAGTTTCTGCTGTCACCTTCAAACCCTTCTTTTGTGCAGCATCAACTAAGTCCACGGTTTCTTTTGCGGATGCGTGAAGAATGTGTAAGTGGCAATTCGTTGCCTTAGCAAACGAGATTGCTGTCTGCACAACAGTTTCTTCGCAAACGCTTGGGCGGCAAGCCAAAAGTGCTTCGTATTCTGTTGCGTAGTCCTCAGGCTTGACTCGCTCAGTTAAACGACGAATTAAGGATGAGTTCTCTGCGTGAATACCAAGGAGTTTTCCCGTCTTCGCTACTGTTTCGAAAATGCCATAGACCTGTCCGTCATCTAATGGAGGGAAGACATCTGGGTCGTTCGGATCGAAGTTATAAATAAGGTTGTAATTGCTCTTTTTTAAGGCATAGCCCCAGAAGAACTTGTAGCCTGCGACGCCACACTTATCGAGTTCAAGCAGATCCTTGTTATTTAAGTCGCCTACGCAAAGAGCCCACATTGCAAAGTCAACGAAAGCCTTGCTTGCAAGATTTGCCTTTTGCGCTTTGAAGTTTTCTACGTTGCAAACAGGCGGCACAGCATTAGGCATTTCAACAACAGTTGTGATGCCTCCCATTGCAGCGCCACGTGTGGAATGCGCAAATGTTTCCTTGTGAAGTGCGCCACCGTCGCGAGAATGCACGTGCGTATCAATGAAACCCGCATAGACTTTCTTGCCTGCCGCATCAAGGACTTCTTTCGCAGGCCCCAAGTCTTCGGTTGTGATAGCAGCAATCTTGCCATCTTTAACGTAGACGTCTGCTTTAAAACTTTCGTGGCTTGTCACAAGCGTGCCATTTTTAACAACTAAATCCCACATATTCATTCTCCTTTTTCTTCATCAAATGAAGCTATTGCTGCGTAAAGCACATCCACACCAGACATAAAATCGTCCAATTGCATGGCTTCGTATGGGTTATGCGAACCACGCTGGTTCGCGACAAAAATCATCGAGACAGGAACACCTGCATTACCGAGAACAGCTGCATCGTGCCCTGCTCCACTTGGAATCAAGAGTGTTGCAACCTTGACTTTCTTAGCACTTTGAGCCAAGTGATTCATCAGCTCGTCATTTACACCTGAGGGTTCACAAATAAGCGCTTTATCGAAATCGAACTTCACACCTCGATCGGCTCCAACAGCAGAACTTTCTGCAAGTAAAAGTGCATGAAAACGATTGAGCGTATCGCGCGAAAGCGAACGAATATCGATACTGAAAGTGACTTCACCAGGGATGATAGCAATTGCAGCTGCCGCATCAGTTTTTAAAACTCCTGCGGTAAACACAAGGTCTTCTCCGCGTGTAAGCCACTCGGCCCAATGCTTATCCATACGCATTAATAGATCTGCCATAGCCATCACGGCATCATGACGGTACTGTCGATCAACGGCACCTGAATGCGCTCTCACACCGACGCACCGACAATTCTTGTGGCGAATATTGCCGCGAATTCCTGTGACAATACCCACACGAGCCTTTCGTTGAGCATCTAGTGTTGGCCCCTGCTCAATATGAAGTTCTGTGAAAGCCGCAATGCGAGAGAAATCAAACTTAGGTTCAGGCTTGACCACTTCTTTTGGATTAAAACCGGCCCTTCGAATTGTTTCCCCTAGTGTGATGTCTTCAGTGCGATGTTTTAACGCAAGGTCAGCTTCCGTGAGCTTTCCTGCCATCGCAAGAGAACCCACATAGGCTTTGCCAAACCACGAGCTCTCTTCCATACGAAAGACAACTAACGTGACATCACGCTTTGGCTTAAAACCTGAAGCTTTCATTTCGTTAATGACTGACATTCCAGCAACGACACCAGCAAGGCCATCATAGTGTCCACCCTGAGGAACACTGTCTGCGTGAGAACCCGTCATATAACATGGCAATGTGCGGTCTACCCCAGGAAGTGTTACAAAGAGATTCCCACAACAATCAACCTTGACTTCTAAGTTAAGAGCATTTGCCCACGCTTTCACGTAATCATGGACTTTTTGTTCAAGCGGCCCATAGCCCTGACGTGAGATGCCAATCACTGGATCCTTAGAAAAAGAAAGGATGTCGTCAAAGACTTTTTGAGCAAAGGCAACACTCTCTTTTTTCTGAGATATCTTTTCCATTTCCTACCTCGTTAGAAGAAGATATTGGCAATGACAAAACCAAGCGTGACAGTAATCGTGATTAATATCACACCAGGCAACATAAACGAGTGGTTGAGAATGTATTTCCCAATTTTTGTCGTTCCATCACGGTCAAACGAGATTGCCGAAAGAACCGTTCCGTAAACGGGGAAGAAGAAGATTCCACCCACAGCTGGGAACATCGCAAGCAAGTACGCTGGATTAATTCCCAAAGCAATACCGAGAGGCATAAGTGCACGAGCTGTTGCGGCCTGACTCATTAAGAGACCAGAAACTAAGAAGAGCACGATGGCAAAGATCCACGGATATTGCTGTGTGAAATCACCAGCCATGGCAACAAGAGCTTCCTTGTGAGCAGCGATGAAACTATCGCCGAGCCAAGCCAAGCCGAAAATACCGATTAACGCAATAATGCCGGCCTGCATTGTGTTGCTCTTTGGAACATCCGCGGGCTTCGGCTTGCAAACCAACATGATTACTGCTGCTGTTACGAGCATGAAAAGCTCGAGAGCCGTATGCATCGTCAATGGTTGCGGCTGGCCAGGCATTGTTCTAAGAATTGGTAAAACACCTGAGACAACGGTAAAGACAGTGCCAGCCATAAAAATCCAAGCCGCTTTCTTCGAGCGTGGATCAATTTCTTTGCGTTCGCGCTTAATGTCTGCCTTGATTTCACCTGCAGCAAGACGACGCTGATACTCAGGGTCATCCTTTAGTTCTTTACCAAGATGCATGCAAATCAAGCCAGTGAGCACAATGGCAACAATTGATGATGGCACGCAGATTGCAAGAATCTGTGGCAATTCATAGCCCTTGAAATTTGCCGCTGCAAATAGTCCAATCATTGCTGCCGTTGCAGCTGAAACCGGCGATCCTGCAATCGAAAGCATTGCTGAAACAACGCAAAGCGCAAGCGGTCTTTCTGGACGAATCCCCTGTTGATGCGCAACTTCATAGATAACGGGCTGCAACGGATAGCAAATATGACTTGTTCCAGTAAAGAACCCGAAAACCCATGTCGTAAGAGGTGCAATGATGGTGATTTGTTTTGGGTTGCTACGAATAATCTTCTCGGCAAGACTGACTAAATAGTCAATGCCGCCAGAAGCTTCCATCGTACTCGCCGCCGTCACCACAGCGATGATGATCAAAATGACATCAATGGGTGGCGACGTGGGAACAACGCCAAATCCAAGAGTCAATACACATAAACCGACGCCGCCCCAGATACCAAGGCCGACACCGCCACAACGAACACCCATAAATATGGCTAATGCAACAACCATACATTGGAGTATGACTTGAAAATCCATATTACTTTCTCCTTTCTGGTTAAAACTTCAGAAAGCAATATAGAAATGAGCTTCTGCCAACCTCGTCTAAACAAAGGAGGACGAATTAAAACTATAAATTGGATTTATGGAGTGAGATTGGGTAAAGATAAGCGACGTAGGCATTCCTCTTGCCGCTTCTCTAATTGATTTTTGTAGAAGTCTCGGACAAATCGCACGATGAGGCGAGTCTGTTTGATTTGAGTGCTCTTTGGATAAATTGCGTAAATCTGACGACTCTTTAAGGTCGATGTCAAAGGAGAAATCACAGCAATACGGTCATAGAGCTCCTCGATTCTTCCAAGTAAGCAACAAGGATGTGTTACAGCCCAGCCGAGGCCATCGGCAACAAGACGCAACATAAATTCGCTCGAGTCCACATCTATGCGCGAAACAATTTTCCATTTGTTCGACGAGGAGATTTCTTCCACGATGCGATTATTACTCCAGCTATTGCTGTACTTAATGAGAGGTAACCCACTAAAGCGCACCTGTTGCCAATTTGAAATCTTCCTCTCTTGAGCGAGTTTCTTAGGGAAGATAACAATCGTCTCTTCTTCAAAGACGAATTCTTTTTGAAGGTTTTCCTCAGCAACATCACCTACGATAATAAGGTCGAGAGCTCCTTGGCTTAGCTGTTGCAGTAGTTGATTTGAAGTCCCGCTAAAGAGACTTACAGTGCTCGCCATCGTCTGAATCCCTTCAACGAGGTCAACTCCCATCGTGTCGCGCAATGAATCAATCACGCCGAGTCGAAATCTCGTTAACTTGAATTGGCGCAACTTGACTTCGTTGATAGCAGCTTCAAGTTCGCCCGCCGCATCACTAAACAGTCGATACAAGCGACGAGCCTCTGAGGTAAGCGAAAGTGGTCTTTCACGAATAAACAGATCCGTGCCTATTTCTTTTTCCAAGCGAGAAATAGCCATCGAAACCGCTGGCTGAGAAAGATTTAACTCTTTGGCTGCTTTCGAGAAATTACGATGCCGACAAACAGAGAGAAAAATTCGTATGGTCGTAACATAGAATAGATTTTCTCCCTGCATTGATAATCTCCCTTGCTACCTCTTTTATGGCATAAGCACTAGGCTCGCCGTGCGCTTAAAACACCCTTTAAATCACGCACGGCTTTTAGCCCGCGGTTTAAATCATCGGTGCTTCGAATCTCAATCGAGAACTTCATGTGCATGTCGCCTTTGCTCATCATCGT
>CAVEMY010000076.1:0-5959 GCA_963617005.1 Parabacteroides distasonis
ATCTGCTGATTTCGCGCATGGGCTTCCCCTTCAAGGTTGCCGTGGTGGAGCCGCGTGCCGAGAAACTCGTCGCGGACGAGAACGTGTGGATCGTGCGGATGGGCGGCGACAAGACGATGGCATACTATCTTCGCGCCTATTTGGAGAGCGAGCGAGGGTCCAGGTGGCTCACCCGTTTGAGCACAGGGGCGAACATGCGCACGATCTCGGCGAAGAACATCGAGAAGATCCCGGTTCCGGATGCCGAGCGGAAGGAGATGGAGAAGATTGCCGACGAGTTGAGAATGGCGACGATGGCAGTCCGCGAAGCGCGGAGGCGGTTGGATGAGGCGCGGGTGAAGATGGCGATGTGCTACGAAAATTTCAGACGGGATTTACAGGATTGATATGACTGCGTATTCCCCGAGCGAAGCGAGTCTCGCAAATGTTCAGCCAGATCCCGAAAATCCTGTCAAAATTTCGTGAGGACAAGTATATGACACTTGAAGACATCAAACAGCTGATAAAGAGTGGTGAGGGCGAGAGCGTCGAGTTCAAGGAATCGACTGGGCGGCGCGTCGAAGCCTGCAGGGCACTGTGCGCCTTTCTCAACAGGAACGGCGGGACGGTCGTCTTCGGCGTGACGCGAAATGGCAAGCTCACGGGTCAGCTGATGTCCGATTCGACGAAGCGCGATCTCTTCGAGGCGTTTCAGGCGTTCGAGCCGACGGCGGACATCGAGGTCGAATATCTGCCGGTGGACGAGACGCATACGGTGATTGTTTGTCAGGTTGAGAAAGGCAACTGCGCTCCGTATGTCTACGATGGCAGACCCTACAAGCGCGTACAGTCCTCGACCACGGTGATGAGCCAGGAAGAATACGAGCGCAAGCTCAAGGAGCGCGGCGGGGTCCGGAGCGAGTGGGAGAGCCTTCCGAATCACGAACTGACGGTTGACGATCTTGACGCGGAGGTGATTCGGGCAACCGCGCGCATGGCCGTGCGATATGGACGGCTGGATGCCAGCGTCGATACCGATGATGTCCTCTCGTTGCTCGACCACTGGAAGCTACGCAAGAACGGCGAGTTCCTCAACGGGGCCGCAGTCCTCTTCGGCAAGACAGACCGGATCGACTATCCTCAGCTTGAGATCAAGATGGGTTGGTTCAAGGGAACGGATCAGCGGCTGTTCCTTGACAATGACCACCGGCAAGGAAACATCTTCAAACTGATGGATGTCGCGATGGCGTTCTGCTTCAAGCATCTCAATCTTTCGGCAAAGATCACCGGCAAAATCGAACGAGACGAAGAACTCGAAATTCCGGCCGACGCGCTCCGCGAGGTGCTGGTGAATGCCTTTGCCCACCGCAGTTACGAGAATCGGCGGCTCACCGTCTATCTCGCGGTTTACGAAGACCGGGTGGAGATCAAGAACCCCGGCACTTTTCCACCTGACTTTGATGTCGAGAAACTCTATGCTCCGCCGATCCAACATTCGGAACCGCGCAACGAGAAGATCGCGCATGTTCTCTACTTGCGCAAATCCATCGAGACCTGGGGCCGTGGCTTCACGCGGGTGGCCGACGAGTGCCATCGGGTGGGACTTCCGTTGCCGACAGTCCGTGTGGAGCATGGCTGCGTGATTACGACTTTCAAGCGCCCGGATTGGGCGAGAACGGGCGGGATGACTTCAGCAATTGGCACGGCAAGCCAGATAACTGGCACGAGGTGCCAGATAACTGGCACGAGGTGGCACATAACGGATGGGGATCCGGTCTCGCACCTGCCCAGGATGCGTCGGGATGCTCGCGAGAATGCGGAGCGGGTGCTACATGAGATAATCGCCGACAGCAATGCGACATTGCCGCAAATTTGCGCACGAACGGGAATGGCTCTCCGTACAATCAACAATGCGATTGCGACCCTGCGGGCTGCGGGCATCATTGTTGAATCGATAAATGGCGCGACGAATGGGCCGATAACCGAGTCGATAAATGGCGCGATAAACGAGCCGTTACCGCAACGAGTTCTTCAGTTTGTTCGATCCCATCCCGGTTGCAAGCGGGCGGACATCGCGCAAGGCGTCGGGCTGACATTGCAAACCCTGAAACGTATTCTGTCGGGCTTGACCGGCGAGATCGAATATCGTGGCAGCAAGAAAATCGGTGGGTATTATCTTGGGTAGACTATCACGAAAATCAGGTCGAATCATTACTCTGTTGGATCTGACGCAAAGAACGCAAATGTCGCAAAGGAACGCAAAAATGTTGTCGAGGTAAAAGATGAAATTGATTTATTTGTTCATTGATGATTTTGCTCCGTTCAAAAAAACGGAAATGAATTTTGTTGCGGACTTTAGGTGTTCGTTTGTTAATGGGAAGCTGTCCGTGGTGAGACATCAGGTTTTGCCAGACAAATTCTTTTCTAAAGGCAATACGGCTGAATTGTTTGTCTCCGCGATTGTTGGACCAAACGGATCTGGGAAGACATCCCTGATTCGCTTTTTAGAGGCCGTGCATTATTTCCCTACGCGAGCAAATAAATTCGTCATGCTCATAGAGGCCAAGGGGAGATTGTGTGTATACTATAATTTGGGCGGGGGACCGTTGCGGGTTGAAGCAAGGGACTGTGAGATAGCGAGGAATAAGATTATAGATATCTTAGGGAATAAGGGCGCTGACAAGTATGACGATCTCAATACATGTTTTCATACAATATATTACTCTCCATACTATATTCACACCTCCCCCGTCAATTATCCATCGCCCAACGATGAATCTGATACATATTTTACAAGCATATCCACTACCACGAAACTAAACGAAGCATCACAACGGCTCAAGGGTCTTTCGTTGAGTCCCGATGTGATTTATCGACTGGAAGAAATAAAGCGAGAAATCCGATTTTATCGAGAGGCTAAGGTTGATTTGCCACACCCAAAATCTATTCTGCTTCGTTCGCAAGACTGGAGATTGCAAGAAATAGCTGGGATGTTTTTACGTCTCATTCAAGATGAAAAGGGAAAGCGCGAGCGAAATAAAAGTGAAGGATTGAGCCTGACATTACGCCTAAATGACGGTGAACTTAACAGGTTGGAACAGATGCATGCGTTTCTTGCACGACCAAGTCAAGACGCATTTATAGAGATGTTTAAGTGTATGGTGGCAATCGCATGGTATGAAAATTCTGCGTATCGCGATGCAAATTTTGAGAAGAAGTTGCCTGCTCCTGAGCCATTGAAATTGTATGGTCATACTGTCGATTTGCGCAGGGACGATAATGAGTTTGGAAGGCGGCTTTATGAATTGGTGACAAAAAAGGATGTGCGTAACGAGTTGGTACCGCTGACACGGAAAGCGATAGTCGAGGAACTCCGCAATGTGGAATGCCGAGGAGTTTTCGACTTTAACCTTCATCTCACCAAAGATAAAGCTCAATACATCGACAGACCCCTGGGAGAATTTTTTGCGCGAACTTCTCGATACGAGAGCATTAAGAACGATGATGGAACCTACTCGTTGAAGGTGTCGTCAATTGATGACTCGTCGCAGGTGTTAGACTTAGTTGAGATATACACGAGTTGCGAAGCGTTGGGAGGATTTGCAGAATTTACTTTTGATCCGCCATTATCGGCGGGTGAACAGACCTTGATTTCATTATATTCACGCATTTGGGAGATGTTTGAAGATCGAAGATCTTTGGAGGCTGATTATCATGGTGAAGATTTTTCGGAATTTTATGCTGGAATGTGGGAATCCGGTTGGTTGATCGTGCTGGATGAAGCAGAAGTAACCTTGCACCCTGATTGGCAAAGGACGCTAATCAATAATTTGTTGAAGACGTTTAACGCCACTTTCCCAGGGTTTAACGTGCATTTCATCTTTGCCACACATTCGCCGATTCTGCTTTCTGACATACCACAGGGAAATGTTGTCTTCCTCAAAAAGGAAGGTGTTCAAGCGAAGGAAGAGGCGCGAAGCACTGTGATGCCACAAACCTTCGCCGCCAACATCTTCGATCTCTACAAAGATTCGTTTTTCCTCGATAATGGCACGATGGGTGCATTCGCGGCGAGTAAGGTTGACAAGTTGCTGAAGAGGTTGAATCCAGTGCGTGACGGAAAAGAGACCGACGAGGCCTATCAAGAGAGGTTGAGCGAATCGTGGAAGAGCATTGGCTCTGATGACTTGAAGGTGGCAAATCTGATCGGTGACCCGTTCCTCTCGCGGTATGTTTACCGGCGATTGGAAGAGCTGGGGAAAGACAGTGGCGAACTTCCGGACGACGAGTTGCCTTACGATGGCGTTGTAGACATGGTTGATGGTAGCAATAATCAGAAGACCAAATCATGAGAAAGCTCATCATTCCGCACGAGGCGTTAGATCGTCACGAAAAGACTCTGGGCAAGGCGTTGCTGGGGTATTTGGAAAAATTGGCGGAGGGAGATGATTTGGTTTTGTGTCATGATGATACTGATGAAGAAAAGAAAAAATCACCGCTTTGTCTGCAGTTCAGTTATACGATGCAACCGTGCGTCAGAAAGTATTGGAACTGGGTTTATGAAAGTTTCCGTGACAACCACATCTTGACGGCGACACCATTGACATTGTTACAATTTGCAAAAGAAAACGAGCAAAGGTTGGAACGTGTTGTTTGGCTGTGTGGTGCGAGAACAAATGTGGCGCAGATGGCGAAATCATTGTTTTCGTATGAAGATTTTAGAGCTGGCAAAGTATTGTTAGGTGTTGAGAGCCACAAAAAGAATCTATGGTCGAGCGACAAGGATGAGGTTGTAAAATGGAGCAGTTGGTCTCTTGCGGAATTCGTGCGCCTACTGGATGTCCGCTATTGCCCCTATTGCAATGCTGAGACAGTTGGCATTGTCTATCCAGCGAACGATGGTCAAAAAGAATCATTCTCCGCGATAGACCACATCTTGCCTAAAAGCGACTATCCGTTGTTGGCTTTATCGCTTTACAACCTTGTTCCAGCATGCTATCGTTGCAATTCCCAGTTCAAGGGGGAAAAGGATCGTTTTGATCTTGAGCATTGGCAGAAAGATGAACCGTTTAAGGCGTTTCACTCCTACACCCATAATATTCACAAGTGGTTTCGCTTCGATTACCGGCCATCGACAGTTGCGCATTTGTTCCTGAAGCCAGAGGATGATGATTCGCCTCTGTCGATTACTCGAAAGATTCCCCTTGAGCAGAGTGCTCGAAAAGGAGACTTGCAGTTTTATTTTGGTCGTACCGAGCATCACTTGGATGATTTTCGGCTGTTGAATTCCTATCGCGATCTCTATTCGTCTGAAATCAACGGAATCTTGAAGATGGAGATGATCTGCACACCGACTTTTATTGAGACGATGAAGAGCTCATATCCAGGAATGACCGATGAAGATTTCAACTTGGTCTTTCGCCGCACGTCGCTCGATCCTCGCGAGATCAATCGGCATCGTTTTGCCAAGCTGATTATTGACTTGCACAAGCAGATCGGCAAGGACGGTCTTTTTGATGGAGAGACCGTGCCGAAAACGCCAGAGGAGGTGCAGAAAGAAAGAGATGCTATCAATGAAAATCTTGCTGAACAACAGGCAAGATGGGAAGAGCGCAAGCAAAAGATAGACGCTGCTTTTAGAAAAAGTTATTGGTTCATGTCGAATAATAAGGTAACCGACAATGGCTGACACCTCGTTCCCCTTCGCCCCGATTGGTTGGCCCTACGACGAAGAGACAGGTACGCCCGCGCACGGCATCATTTACCGCACGGGGCATCGTTGTCGCAATTGGAATTGTTGCGGCACGGACCTTGCGTTCCTCGCGTCGGCCGCACCCCGCATAGAGCCTCCTTCGGAGCTCGCTTCGCTCGGGGGATATGCAGGCATCTCTGAATCCTGTTAATCCTGTAAATCCTGTCTAAAACAAAAGGAACCCACTTATGGCCATCAAGAAGTCTCAACTCTACACGAAGCTCTGGC
>CAVEMY010000077.1:0-2120 GCA_963617005.1 Parabacteroides distasonis
GATCGGCGTTACCCATCTTATCCATACCAAAAGCCAAAGCGGCAGCGGTCGGTTCGTTAATAATGCGCTTGACTTCAAGGCCCGCGATACGACCCGCATCCTTTGTAGCCTGACGTTGGCTATCGTTAAAGTAGGCAGGAACCGTAATCACAGCTTCTGTAACGGGTTCACCTAAGTAGTCTTCAGCGGTCTTCTTCATCTTACGAAGAACTTCCGCAGAGACCTGTTGGGCAGCAAGCTTCTTCTCTTCAAGAACCTGCACCCAGGCGTCGCCATTTTCTGCGCGAACAATCTTAAACGGGACGCGACCAATATCCTTTTGCACTTCGGCGTCTTCATAGCGACGGCCGATTAAGCGCTTCACGGCAAAAAGCGTGTTTTTCGGGTTCGTAATGGCCTGGCGCTTCGCTGTCGCACCCACCAAAATTTCCCCATTATCGAGATACGCAACAATCGAGGGGGTTGTACGAGCGCCCTCGGAGTTTTCGATGACGCGCACTTTGTCGCCTTCCATGACGGCAACGGCTGAGTTTGTCGTACCAAGGTCGATACCAATAATCTTCGACATAGCGTTCATTCCTTCTTTGAAATTCTTTTTTCCTAAATGTTCTTCATTGACCTGGGGCTTAATCCCAAATCATCCGATGCAACGTATATGGGGATAACCAGGCGAAATTTCAACGCAGAAAATGAAAAAAGGAGCTTTTTAGCTCCTTTCTCTTTTTGAATCAATCGTCTTTAGGAAAATTCTCTGAGAGACGTTCTTTTCCTTTTTGGCGACTAGGCTACTTAGCAACGCTTACCATCGCGGCTCGTAAAACTCGCTCATTTAACGTCCAACCGCGCTGGAAAACCGCAACAACGGTTCCTGCGGCGTGTTCGGCGTCTGCCGGCACCATGGCAATCGCTTGCGAGACATTGGGATCAAAAGCAGCTCCCGTAGGATTGATTTCTTTCATCCCAGAAACCTCTAAGGCGTGTTCAAACTGCTTCATGGTGACCTCTAGCCCGGTGCGAGTCGCTTCATCGGCGTCTTTGGCCGCCACGAGTGCCTTTTCTAGGCTATCGATCACGGGTAGAAGGTTTTTGGCAAACTTTTCAATGCCAAAAAGCTGCGCTTTTTGCACGTCCTGCGCACAACGGCGGCGCGTATTTTCCATTTCGGCTGCGGCTCGAATGTAAAGCTCATAGTGTTTGGCGGCTTCGTCTTTGGCTTCACGCAGTTCTTTGGCAAGATCGGCCATCGCGCCGTCATCGTCGACTTCGACTTTGTCTTGGGAGTCAACGACTTCTGAAGGAGCTTCCTCTTCTTTGGGAGTAGCACCTTTCTCTTCGCTTTGAAGCGACCCTTCTTTATTTTCAGGGGTTTCTTCTGCCTTTTGGGCCGCTTTCTTTAATTCTTCTGCTGGATTGACGGTTGTTTCTTCATTCATCACATCGTTCTCCAATACATCCATTGGTTCTCTTTATATGGGGGCAAAGAAGCCTCTTTTCAATTGCATCAAACCGAATCTAATCTTAAAGCCTTGCGGATTAAGTTTTCGTAAAGGGCAATTGCCGCATCGCTTTCATTTAAGGCAGGGATATAGGTAAAACGCTTTCCCCCACCATTTAAGAAAAGATCGCGATACCAAACAGCAATTTCTTCTAAGGATTCAAGGCAGTCGGCTGAGAATCCTGGGCAAAGGATGGCAAGGTTTTCCGTTTTATGCGCGATTTCTTCTTCAATGACGGTTCGGATATTAGGCGTTGTCCAATTGCCAAAGCCGAATTTCGATTGATAGGCAATACGAATCGCTCCCTTTTCTAGTCCGAGTTCTTTTTCTAGGAGTTCTCTTGTTTTCTCACACTCGTACGTATAACGGGCAGCGTGTTTGACGGGAATTCCGTGAAAGCTTGCGATAAGGCGTGTTTCTTTTAAATCAATCCTAGAACTTCTTACGCTACCGGCTAGAGCCCGAATGTAATCGGCATCGTCAAACCACGAAGGAATCACTTCAATAGGAATCGTCAATTTAAGTTTCTGATAAATCTCTTTAAAAGAATCCTCAATTGTCCCTCGGGTTTCTCGGGCCTCTTGAGCAAAAGCAGGAAGTAAGAAAAGGCGGTCGGGATTCTCT
>CAVEMY010000077.1:2130-5951 GCA_963617005.1 Parabacteroides distasonis
CCATAGCGCATGGCATAGAAAACCGAGTAACCCTCTCCTAAAGAGTTTTGAAGCTTCTTGGCGGTATTTTTTGTGTGAACTAGTAGAGGTGCCCCACCTTCGGTCCAAATTTGCCGATAGCGCTTTGCTGAAGCTTCTTTTCTTTTAGGAATCACGAAGTGGCGCAAAATGGGAAGCCAAAGAAAAGGCGGCAAATCCACAATGTGACGGTCGCTTAAGAACTCTTCTAAGTAAGGCGCAAGAGCCTCCGCTGTTGGAGCCGCTGGCGACCCGGTATTCACAATAAGAATGGCGATGCTTTTCGTCATAGTGCGTTATCGTTGATCTGCGAGCGCTTCTCTAAAAAAGCGAAAGATGCGGCGTGGTAAATACGCGAGAGACCCTTTCCCATGCTCAAAAATCGGAAAGCCAATGTGGCCTCCCTCTTTGGGGTATTCCAAATAAACCGAGCGACTTACTTCATCAACGCCTGGAAGCGCCCACGCTGGCATAAAGGGATCATTTTGCGCATTAAGGACTAATAGCGGGACTTGGACATTATTGAGTACGGGTTTAGCTGAGCACCGCGTCCAATAATCCATACCACTTCGAAATCCGTGAATGGGAGCCGTGTAGATATTGTCAAATTCGTAAAGATCTTTTGTCGCGGCAATGGCTTTCGCGTCAATAATATCGGGAAAGAGTTTCGCTTTTTCAAGCGCTTTTTTCTTTAATGTCGAAAGAAACATCTTTCCATAAAGAATATTGGCGCCTCGAAGCATGATTTCAGTTCCTGCTACGAGATCAAGCGGGGCACCTACAGCAACTGCGCCAGATAGGAATTTTGCCTCTGCCCCTTTGTCACCCAAACATTTAGCCAATTGATTGGCGCCTAAACTTACCCCAACAGCAAAGATTGGCGCCTTCGGAAAACGCTCGTGAATTGTTTTTAAGACCCAAAAGTTATCCGCTGTGTCTCCGGCAAAATAAGCGCGCGGAAGACGATTGATCTTTCCGCCGCAGCTTCGAAAGTGCGCCACAACGCCACGAACCCCATTTGTCACACAATGGGCCATCAGGGCTTCAGCGTAGTGGCTTGAAGAGTCGCCTTCTAACCCGTGAAAGTGCACCAAAACGGGAGCAGTGGGTGAGGCAGGTGCGGGTTCAGCCCAATCCCAAAGCATAAAGTCGCCATCAGGCGTATCCACCTCTTCACGGCGATATTTCACTACAGGACGCTTAAAAAAGCGCGCAGGAAGAATGGTCTGTAAGTGACGTCCTGGAATCGAGCGCGGCGCGTGATAATCGGGCACAAAACGAGGCATAAAGCGAAAAAGGCTCCTTATTTCTTTGAAAAGAGATTCTACTCGTTACGGCTAAGCGCCTTTCTCAAAAATCCTTACGCCAAAAATTTCACCAAAGAGAAAAGGAATCCCTTCTCTTTTTTTCTTCGCGTCGCTTTCTTTCTTATCCTCTGGTTTAAGAAATCAAGGGAGCCTCGCCCTGTACGCAACAACTCTTTCCTTTTTAGCTAACTAAGACACTTTGCCTATTGTGCTTTCTTACGTCTCGCGTTAAAGTGATGACGCTTTCAATAGTTTCAAACGTTTATTTTTCTATGCATTGCGCGCACTTTTATTTTTACTACTTTATTTCGCCTCGGCGAAAGGGGTAGTTGCGCAAGTAAAAAACACTCCAAAACCGCCGAGAGCAAAGCCTCGGCGGTTTTTTCATGCTTTGTAGGCTCGGCACAACACAGTAAGGACACATAAAAATGACAGTAATGACACAGAAAACCGATGACATTCGCGTTAAATCCATTCAGGAGCTAGCTCCCCCGATGCACTTAATGCATGAATACCCCTGCACGGACCTTGCAAGCGCGACGGTGCACGCAGCGCGTGATGCCGCTAACCGCATCATGCGTTTAGAAGACGACCGCTTGTTGGTCGTTGTAGGCCCCTGCTCAATTCATGACCCGGCCGCTGCCATTGATTACGCCCATCGCTTAAAGAGCCTCAGAGACCAATTAAGTGCCGATTTGGAAATTGTCATGCGTGTTTATTTTGAAAAACCACGTACAACTGTGGGTTGGAAAGGTTTGATTAATGATCCAGACATGGATGAGAGTTTCCAAATCAATAAGGGACTGCGTTTAGCGAGAAAACTCCTTTTAGAAATTAACGAGATGGGACTAGCGACTGCCACAGAATTTCTCGATACGATTTCTCCGCAGTACACCGCTGACTTAATTAGCTGGGGAGCAGTAGGAGCCCGCACCACAGAAAGCCAAGGGCATCGAGAACTCGCTAGTGGCTTATCGTGCCCGATTGGATTTAAAAATGGCACATCAGGAGACGTGAAAATTGCCGTTGACGCCGTAGGAGCCGCTCGTTTCCCACATTCTTTTTTGGGTGTTACGAAAGCGGGCATTTGCGCGATTATCACAACAACGGGCAACAACGACTGCCACATCATTTTGCGTGGTGGCAAGAAAACCAATTACGACAAAGAAAGTGTGGCAGCTGCCTGCGAACTCTTAAAGGCTGCAGGACGTCCTGAAGCTCTCATGGTCGATGTCTCGCACTCAAATTCTCACAAAGTCTTTAGTAATCAAGTCGTTGTGACTGAAGACCTTTGTAAGCAAATCGCAGCAGGCTCTCATGCGATTGCGGGCGTCATGATTGAATCCAATCTTGTTGAAGGCCGTCAAGACATTACAAGTGACAAGCCGATGACTTATGGACAGTCTGTGACAGACGCCTGTGTCGGCTGGAAAGACACCGTTGTGATGCTTGAGAATTTAGCCAAGGCTGTGAGAGCGCGTCGTGGTTTCTAAACAATAATTTATCTCCTAGGAAGTCCCGAGTTTCACGAAAACTCGGGATTTTTTTGCGTCACCAAAATTTGCTTTTCGTTACCAAACGACAGCTCGTCTTTGCGTGACGCTTTATTTATCCTTAAGGAGACACTATGTCTAATGAACTTTTTACAGACGCAACCCTTGCCACTCTTTCTCAAAAGATTGGTTCTCACACAGATCCTGAAACCCCAGGGCTCGTGCTCTTTGTTTCAGAAACAACCGATGGACTAAAAAGCCATTGGAAGTTTCGGATTCAAATTCGTGGGAAACGCTTTATCCGCACGATTGCTGCCTTTCACGAAATCACACTAAAAGAAGCGCGTGAGCGAGCAAAACTTTGTCGCACCATCTTTATGGATTGCTTTGACCTAAAAGGGCCACTTGCCGATTTAATTGTGTGTCGCGACACGCCAAAAACCGTAGCGGCCCTTTGGCCAGAGTGGGTCAAGGCTGAAGAAAAGCGAGGAGCGTCTCGCGCGAAGAAACCCTATAAAGATTCTCTTGCGCGTGGGATACACCACGTTTTTACAGAAATTGGTTCGATGGCTCCTGCTGAAGTGAAAGTTGCTGATATCGCCCAAGTACTTAATACCGCTTATGAAACCCTTCACGCATCCACTGTGAAGAAACTACGGCAAGACATCGGGAAATTCTTTCGGTGGTGTCACGCCAATGCCCTTTTAGACCAAAAAGAACCCCTTCCAACAGACGCGAATTTACTTTCTGCTCTTTTATGTCGCCCTGCGCGACGCATCGCTGGAAATCCCCACCCTGCTCTTCGGGGAAAAGACGTCAAGCGCCTAGTCGAATATTTGGTTTCTGAAAAGTTTGCAAAGAAAACCCCTTCGATGGCGCTCTTATTTACTTTGCTTACCGCTTCTCGCATTGGAAATGTGATTGGCTCCTTAGATAGAGAGCTAACAAAGCCCGCACGGTGGACTGACTTTGATAAGAAACTTACGCGTTGGACAATTCCTGC
>CAVEMY010000078.1:0-5901 GCA_963617005.1 Parabacteroides distasonis
AACCCACAACCACAGAAAGCAACATGCTTCCTGTGCCAGGATCGAGATAGGCCCAGGCATCCACGGGGGTCATCGCGGCAATCACAATAAAAGCCGCAACGTCGAAAATCTTTTGGCGCTTTTTAGTCACAAGGAATCTATCTTTAAGAGGCGATAAGACGTGTGATTTTAAGACGGCTTTTTGGAAAACTGTAAGTTATAAAGGTGCGCATAGTGCCCCTTCTTTTCCAAGAGTTCTGCGTGTCGTCCCATCTCAACGACGTGGCCATCTTTAAAGACCACGATTAAATCCGCACCCTCAATTGTCGATAAGCGGTGAGCGACAACAAAGGTTGTGCGATTTTTCATCAGTTCCTTCAAAGACTCTTGAATGTATTTTTCGCTTTGTGTATCAAGGGCACTCGTTGCTTCATCCAAAAGCAAAATCGGTGCATTTTTTAGGAGTGCGCGCGCTATCGAGATGCGCTGCTTTTGGCCTCCCGACAAACGGCTCCCCGCCTCACCCACAGGAGTGTCCAACCCCTTAGGAAGCGTTTCAATAAAGGGCATTAAGTACGCGGCCTTTGCTGCGGCCTCCACGTCTTCTCGTGTTGCCTTTTCATCGGCAAAAGCAATGTTGGCAGCAATCGTGTCATCAAAAAGAACAACGTCCTGGCTTACTAAAGCAAGGTTCTTTCTTAAGCTTTGCAAAGTCACATCGCTTTGGGCGACGCCATCGAAATAGATTTCTCCGCCTGTTGGAATCCAAAAGCGTGGGATTAAATTAATAAGTGTCGATTTACCTGCTCCCGAATCCCCCACGAAGGCAATCGTTTCTCCTGGTTTCACATCCAAGGTAAAGTGGCTCAAAGCATCCTTTTGTGTTCCGCCGTAGCGCATCGAAACATCTTCAAAGCGCACCGCCCCTGTCACACGGGGCAATTCTGTCTTACCCTTATCGGCTTCAGAAAGCTCATCAACAACTGAGTAAATGCTGTCGCTAGCTGCTGTTAATCGCGCAACAGACCCGTTTAGGCTTGCTAGGTGCCGAATTGGCGGCAAAAGCATCAAGAGGGCTGTTAAGAAGGTGACAAATTCGCCCATCGTAATAAGGCCTCGATGGGCTTGTGTTAACGCAACAACAATCACAACAGAGACCGCACCCACCGCCACAAAACGTGTAAGTGGCGTTCCCGCACTTGTCACCAACTGCATACGAAGGGCCAGTTTACGAATCTCAGCGTTGACCTTCTTAAATAGCGTTTCTTCGTGCTCGTAGCCGTCATAGACCTTAATCACATAACGCGCGTCGATGGCCTCTTGAACAACACCGCTTAGTTCACCAAGAGCCGTTTGATAGCGTTTGGCGTAATTGCGCATCTTGCGTGTAACCCAACGCAAGATAAGAACAATAATGGGAGCGATGACTAAAGAAACGAGTGTTAACTGCCAATTCTGGAAAAAGAGAACAACTAAGAGACCTAAAACCTGCAGCGAATCGCGCACAATCGAGGTCAAGATTTCCGCTGCTGTCCCCAAAGCGTTACTTGCTTCATTGATAAATTTTGATACAACAATTCCTGACGGGAACTTCTGATGTGTTGCAGCAGGCCAACGAATGATGTTTCCAAACATCTTGGCACGCAATTCAGAAATCACATTTTGAGAAACACACTGCAAAAGGTAGGAACTTGCGAAAGTCGATGCGCCATGCAAAAAAGCGATAGCAACGAGAGCAATCGGCGCCCAGTAAATCACATTGGGATCTTTTTCGTAAAAGCCAGCGTCGGTGAGTTTTCCCACAAAAAGCGCGATAACTGAAGCGGCAGCGGCTGTGACAATCATGGCAAGAATTGCCAAACCAATCATCGCTTTGTGTTGAAGTAAGAGCCGGAAAAGCCTTTTTAAGCTACTCTCATTTCTTGGGTTATTTTCGTTTACTGCTGTTTTTTCTTTTGCATCCATCTTCGTTTGTCGTGCGTTGCGAAAGCGCAACCAAACACTTAATTCGTGAATCGTGTTGGGATTGTACAAGCCCTAAAGGCTTTTGAAGCGATGATCAGCCCGATATAATCAATGAAATTCTCATCGAGGTCATTATGCCCACCGTTTTATGTCGCCTTCCCAATCACGTAGGCGACTGTTGTATGTGTATGCCTGCGTTGCGGCTTTTGGAAGCAAGCGGCTTTACGCCTGCGCTTGTCGGCAAGCGCTGGGCAGGCGACCTTGTCGCTGGCATGGGTTGGCGTTTTGACCCCATCGAAGGCCACATCTTTGAAGATGTGACACGTATTCGCTTTGTCGCGAGAAACGCGGGAGCAAAATTCGGGCTTCTTTTCCCGAATTCCTTTAATTCGGCCCTTCTTTTTAAGTTTGCGCACGTAAGAACCGCTGGTCTTTCAACAGATTTTCGACGGTTTCTTTTAAATGACCCGATTCCAGAGCCAGGGGCCATGCATGAAGTTGAACGCTTCTTTTATGTCGCGCACGAAGCCATCCTGGCTTGGAAGGGAAAACCCGCTTGGGACAAAGCGCCAAAAAGCTTGGGGCTTCTTGTTTTAAAGCGCCATGAAGCGGCCGCCAAAAACATCAGGCGAGAATTCAAAATCCCGGCGCGCTACGCGATTTTGGCGCCTGTCGCGCGCGGCTTACACCGAGGGCGACCCAAATATTGGGCGCATTTCAATGAACTTTGTGCGCCGCTTCGCGCAATGGGCATTGAACCCGTTGTCATCCCTTCGGCTCGAGAAGAAGAACAAGCGAAAACTTTGTGTCCTGACGCAACCTTCTTACCCCCGATGGGATTGGGGAATTTTGCAGCCTTGGCCAAACACGCCGAATTTGTGATTGCCAATGACTCGGGCATCAGCCACGTTGCAGCAGGCTTGGGATTAAATCAAATCACGCTTGTTGGCGTCACTAGCGCAGAACGCACCGGCCCCTGGAATCCACAGGCGATTGTCCTAGGTGCTGACGGCTCCTGGCCAGAGTTACCTGCTGTTTTAGACGCGATTCATCGAATCGTTGGCTAAGACCACGATTCGAATTCTGAGCGCTGACTTTTATGCGCGTAAAAGGCGCTTACGACTCCTACCGTTGTGCGAAGCATCTGTACTAAGTGATCTGTGGGATTCACTGGTTTAATAAAGTTCGCTGTGCCACGCCGCTTTCCAGCGATAAGTTCTAGGCGCACAGGAACGCCTTTTTCTTCTGTCGCCGCCTCAGTAAACCATTTGGCGAGTTCTGCGATGTCTGCCTTTTCGTTTATTCGAACAATTAAGGGAGATTGCGACTCAATTCGCACTTCTGTCAATGTCTTCACACTATCGACAATAAGAGAAATCTTCTCTGTTTTCTGATCTTTGCGACCTTTGCCGACAAAAGCGAATACTTCATCTTCAGTAAGTATTTGACGATAACGTTCGTAGGCATCGGTATAAAGAACAGCTTCCATCGAATTGTCGCCATCGCTAATGGTGAGAACAGCAAACTTCCCCCGTTTACCCAAAATCACACGAATGCTTGTCACAAGGCCTGCAACCGTCACAGGAGTCCGACTCACAGTGACCGACGTAAAGGGCGTAGAAAAACTCTTCACTTCCTGACGATAGGGAGCAAAGACGTCTCCTGTTAGGCAGAACCCAAACGCATCCTTTTCTTCAGAAAACTTCTTTTTTTCATCCCATTTGGCGGCAGATAGCCAATTGACAATACGTTCGGGCTCTCCAAAGACATCTTCAAAGAGGCTTCCTTGACCAGCGCTTGCTTGCACAGCTTCGGCTGCCTTTAGCGATTGGTCAACATTGGCAAATAACTTACCGCGATCGGCATCAATCGAATCAAAGGCTCCGGCTTTTACTAACTGCTCAAGCGTCTTGCGGTTCATCGAGGGGACGCGCGCGGCTAAATCAAAGAGATCTAAGAAAGCGCCATTCATACGGCGTTCATCTAACAAGTCTTCAACGATTTGTTGACCTGCGCCCTTAATCGCGCCTAAGCCAAAGCGAATCGTCTTTTCATCGGGAACTGTGTAGAACCATTCGCTTTCGTTCACATCGGGCACCAAAAAGTGAATCCCCATGTCTCGTGCATCATCAACTAAGGCGCGTGTTTTTTCTGCCTGATCCATCACAAGGCACAAGTTTCCAGCGAAAAACGCTGCTGTGTGGTGTACCTTCATGTAGGCGGTTTGCCAAGCAACATAGGAATAGGCTGCAGCGTGCGACTTATTAAAGCCGTAGCCAGCGAACTTTTCCATTAAATCGAAGATTTCTGTGGCTGTCTTTTCGTTAACACCGCGTTCTGCAGCACCTTTGATGAAAACCGCACGTTGCTTTTTCATCTCTTCGACGTTTTTCTTACCCATGGCGCGGCGCAATAGGTCTGCGCCCCCAAGGGAATACCCGCCGATAGCGCGAGCCACAAGCATCACCTGTTCCTGATAGACCATGATGCCGTAGGTTTCGCGCAGGATTGGTTCCATGCGAGCGTCGAGATATTCGACCTTTTCACGTCCGAACTTACGATTAATAAAGTGCGGAATCTGATCCATGGGACCAGGTCGATAAAGCGCATTTAAGGCGACAAGGTCTTCCAAGCAGTCAGGCCGCGCCTGCCTAAGTTGATCTCTCATCCCCTCGGATTCAAATTGGAAAACGGCACCCGTATTTCCTTCGCGAAAGAGTTCAAGCGTTGCCGCATCGTTTGTTGGAATGCGTTCGAGTTCAAAGTGTTCTTCGGGATGAAGCCTATCAACGTACTCGACAATCTTTGCAAGAATCGTAAGCGTCGTAAGCCCTAAGAAGTCAAACTTCACAAGCCCGACGTTTTCAACGTCTTTTTTATCAAATTGGCTAACGGTGTTTTCGGGCTTTCCATCGGCGTTATACAAGGGGCAGAAATTCGTCAATTTTCCTGGGGCAATTAAAACGCCCCCTGCGTGCATACCAAGGTTTCGCGTAAGGCCCTCGAGCTCTACGGCATAGTCCATTAACTCGCGATAGTCCTCGGTTTCAGATAGTGCCTTAAATTCTGGCTCCATCTCCGCCGCTTTCTTCAGTGTCACATCAAGCCCAGGCTTTTGCGGGATGAGTTTCGCTAAATCATCGACGTGACCGTATCCGAGGTCAAGCACACGACCCACGTCACGCACAACGGCCTTTGCGCCCATTGCACCGAAGGTCACGATTTGGCTTACGGCTTCTTTTCCGTAGGTGCGTTTGACGTATTCAATGGTGCGGTCGCGGTTGAACTGACAGAAATCGACGTCAAAGTCAGGCATCGAAACGCGTTCGGGATTTAAGAATCGCTCAAAAAGCAATCCGTAGTGAAGGGGATCTAAGTCTGTAATGCCTAAAGAATAGGCAACAAGAGACCCCGCGCCTGACCCACGGCCTGGACCCACAGGAACGCCATTCCGTTTAGACCAGTTGATAAAGTCCTGAACGATAAGGAAATATCCAGGAAACTTCATCGAGATGATGGTCTTTAATTCATAATCTAGGCGCTCTTCATATTCAGGCCGACGTCTTTCTCGTTCGACTTCATCAGGATAGAGGAATGCAAGACGGCGATTTAGGCCATCTTTGGCAAGTTTTACCATGTAGTCATCTAGACTCATCCCGTCTGGGGTCGGGAAAACTGGCAACTGTGGGCTCTGCAAAACACCGTCCAAATTACAACGCTCGGCAATAACAACTGTGTTTGCAATGGCCTGAGGCATGTCTGAGAAGAGCTCCGTCATCTCTTCTGCCGTCTTCATGTACTGCTCTTCTGTGAAGTCGTGCGGTCTTGTGGAATCGGCCATTACGCGCCCCGTGGCAATGCAAACACGGGCTTCGTGCGCTTTAAATTCCTCTTTTCTTAAGAACATCACAGGGTGCGTGGCAACTAAAGGAGTTGCCGTTTGAACCCCTAAATTCG
>CAVEMY010000079.1:0-5846 GCA_963617005.1 Parabacteroides distasonis
AAGGCCGACCAAGAAGAAGTCATCGATGCACTCGTCAAACGCGGTGCCACACGGGACGCACAGCTTGAGCAGCGCGTGCGCTACATGCTCATTCGCGACACAGCGCTTTTGCAGCAAGCAAAAAACGCCAAGCTCGATAGAAGAAAGGATGTCAAAGACAACATCCGTAAGAGCACCGATGCGCTTTTGATTCGTACACTCGTTTCCGATTGGATCAAAGCCAACCCGATTAAAGATAGCGAAGTGCGCGACCTTTACGAAAAAGAAAAGAAGGCCTGGGGTAACGAAGAAGTTTCCGTGCGCCACATTCTTGTTCGTGATGAAGCCAAAGCCAAGGAAGTCTTAAAGAAACTTCGCTCAGGAGAAAAGTTCGAGGCCTTAGCTAAGGAATACTCGATTGATACCGAGCAAAATAAGAATGCAGGAGGCCTCATTGATTGGACTTCGCCCGTTGTCTTTGATAGTGATTTTGCCGCAAGCTTTAAGGACTTGAAGCCAGGCAAGATGACAACGGAACCCGTGAAGACTCGCCTTGGCTGGCATATTGTGAAGCTCGAAGGGCGCCGTGCTGCGCAGCGCTGGTCGAACTTTGATACGGTGAAAGCCTCCTTGACGCAGCTTATTACGCAGCAAAAGGTTCAGACCTACATCGACTCGATTGTCAATAAAGCGAAAGTCACTGACGCGAAGTAATCATCGAAATCCATGCCGCACGAAGAGCTTTTCCTCGGTGCGCTCCCCGCAGACTTCACACTTCCAGCCTGCGGCACGCGTACCGTTGTTCGTCCAATAACGGGCGCAGGCTCTTCTGCGGCAATTGCCTCTCTTATCGAGAAATCCCGGAAAGAAAAGCGGCTTCTCACCATCGTTTGCGCAGATGCTTCTGAGGCCCTGCGATTAAACGATGAACTTCCTTGGCTCGTCCCTGAGGCGCGTATTGCCCTGCTCCCTGACTGGGAAACGCTTCCCTACGACACAACGAGCCCACACGAAGCGCTGGTTAGCGAACGCTTGGAGACCCTTTGGGAGCTCACAAACGATGGCGACTGCACACTCTTAGACGTTTTGATTGTCTCGGCCTGTTGCGCGGCGTTTCACTTTCCCCCGCGCGAATTTGTGGCGAGTAACACCTTTTTTTATGAAAAAGGCCAAAAGGTCAATCTCGAGGACTTGAAAGCCCTTTTAGTTGAAAGCGGGTACGCCCGAGTCGATCAAGTCTATGCCGCTGGCGAATTCTCCATTCGTGGTAGCCTCATCGATATCTTTCCGATGGGAGAGACTCACCCCTTCCGTTTAGATCTCTTTGATAACGAGATTGATTCAATCCGCATTTTCGATCCCGACTCACAGCGCTCGGATAAAGAAGTCACTGTTATTCGTATCCTTCCAGGTCACGAATTCCCGATGGACGAAGAAGCGCTTAACTTTTTCCGAGAAAATTGGCGTAAGACCTTCGAAGGGGACCCCACACGGTCTTCGGTTTATACCGATACAACAAAGGGCCTTGCCGCGCCTGGCATCGAATACTATCTTCCGCTCTTTTTCGAAAAGACGGCAACTCTTGCCGATTACCTACCCAAAAACGCTATCGTTTTAACGCACGGCGACGTCGATGCCGCCATTAGTTCCTTTTTTAAAGAAACCGAAGAGCGCTACGAATTCTTGCGCCACGATAACGAACGGCCTGCCCTTAACCCAAAAGAATTCCTCTTAACAGCTCCTGCCTTTTTTGCTTCAATCGGCACCTTTTCTCGCATTCGCTTAGAAAGTAGCCCTACAACGCTTCCCGACCTTTCGATTGAAAGACGGGCACAACGCCCCCTAGCAAAGCTCGAAGGCTTTATTAACGCCTCTTTAAAAGAGAATCGCCGCATTTTGATCTGCGCGCAAGGCGAAGGCCGCTTAAGTCGCATCGAAGAGCTTCTTGAGATTAACTTTCATAAGACGCAAAACGTCGATAGCTTTGACGAGTTTTACGATTCGGACGCCCCATTGTGTTTAGCGCAGGCGCCTCTTACATCAGGTTTTATGCTTGATGCCCCGCCTTTTGCGGTAATCACAGAAAAGGAAATCTATCTACTGCGCGCCACAGCCCGCAAAAGTCGCATTAAAAACCGGTCGGCTAATTTAGAGGCCACAATTCGCGACTTAAGAGAGTTAGCACCAGGTGACCCTGTTGTTCACGCCGAGCACGGTGTCGGGCGCTACGTAGGGTTAGAGACCATCGAAAGCGACGAAGGAAAGATGGAATTCTTGCGTATCGATTACGCAGCGGGCGCCAGGCTCTTCGTTCCCGTCTCTCAATTGCATTTGATTGCGCGCTACACAGGGCGCGATGTGCAGGATGCGCCACTTAATACCCTAGGGCGTGGCGAGTGGGAAAAAACAAAGAAAAAGGCAGCGGCCAAAGCGCGCGATACCGCAGCGGAGCTTCTTGACATTTACGCCAAACGCGAAGCGCGAGCCGGTTTAAGTTTTTCTCTGAAAAGCGCCGAATACGAAGCCTTTGCCGAAGGCTTTGAATTCGAAGAAACACCCGATCAAGCCAAAGCCATTGACGATGTGATTCGCGACATGACAAAGGGACGCCCCATGGATCGCCTCGTTTGTGGCGATGTGGGATTTGGGAAAACAGAAATTGCCCTTCGTGCTGCCTTTTTAGCTGTAATGAACGGTAAGCAAGTCGCTGTTCTTTGCCCGACAACGCTTTTAGTCGAGCAGCACGCCAGAACTTTCGCCGATCGCTTTGCCGCTTGGCCCGTGACAATTAAAGAGCTCTCGCGGTTTCGCGCCGGTCTTGAGTTAGAAAAAACACTAGTGAGCATCGCCAATGGCAGAACCGATATCGTCATTGGCACCCATAAGCTCTTAAGTGAAAAGGTTCAATTCCGCAATTTAGGACTTGTGATTATCGACGAAGAACACCGCTTTGGTGTGCGGCAAAAGGAGCGCTTAAAGGCGCTTCGGGCGGAAGTGGATATTTTGACGCTAACCGCAACGCCGATTCCCCGGACTCTTGCGATGAGCCTCGAGGGGATTCGGGATTATTCTGTAATTACCACAGCGCCCGAGAAACGTCTTTCGATTAAGACCTTCGTGAGGCAAGAAAGTAACGACTTAATTCGCCAAGCGATTTTGCGTGAATTAAAGCGTGGCGGTCAGGTCTATTTTCTTCATAACGACGTCGATACGATTCAGGCGAGGTTGGAGCGTCTGAAATCACTCGTTCCTGAGGCCCGTATTGGACTTGCGCACGGACAGATGCCAGAACGAGAACTTGAAGCGGCAATGCACGACTTTTATCAGCAGCGCACCAACGTCCTTCTTTGCTCGACAATTATTGAAAATGGCATCGATATTGCTAACGCCAATACGATTATCATGCATCGCGCCGATCGCTTGGGGCTTGCGCAATTGCATCAACTGCGAGGTCGCGTCGGACGCTCGCACCACCAGGCCTATGCCTACCTACTGATCCCGTCAGAAGATGCACTAACGAGTAACGCGAAAAAGCGCTTAGAAGCCATCGAACGCTTAGAGGATTTAGGAAGCGGCTTTAATCTTGCGATGTATGACTTAGAAATCCGAGGCGCAGGAGAAATTCTTGGCGAGGCACAAAGCGGAGAAATCTCCAAGGTTGGTTTTGAGCTTTACACGGAAATGCTTAAAGAAGCAGTCGCCGCTTTGAAAGAAATGAGACAACCCTCTCTCGAGAATCCGTTTGGGGTATTAACAGAAATTAATCTACACATGAGCGCCTTGCTCCCTGACGATTATGTTCCCGATGTTGGGAATCGCTTAATGTTTTATAAGAAGTTAGCGTTAGCCAAAGACCCCACAGAAATCGAAACGATTGTCGATAGCCTAGCCGATCGCTACGGGAAAATGCCCGAGGCGACACAGGCACTCATTGCCGTGCACCGCCTAAGACTTCGCGCAAGAAAATTAGGGATTCGTAAGATCGATGCCTCTGAAAACGCCGTTCTCTTTACCTTTGAGGAGCGCCCGAAGTTTTCTGCGATTTCTCTTGTGAAACTCATGCAGTCGCGGCGCGATATGAAACTTGTTGGTCCAGAGAAATTGCGTCTTACGGCAGTAAGCCACACCTTGGTTGAGCGCCTTCGCGTCATTAGCCTACTTGTCGACCCACTATTAGCCGACCTTGACGCCAACGCGAATGCAAAAAAGTGAAATCGCCCCAAGAGAAGAACAGTACAATTGCACGTTATGGCTCAAGCTTCAACACCGAATTTCCGCATCTACGAACTCGTCATTGACCTCACGGGCAAGGGCCTTGTCGATGCGCGTCTTGTCTTTTATAAGATTCCTCGCTACGCGATGAATCAGGTCGGGAAAATCACAATCGATTGGGGCGATGAGGTCACGGAAGATGTCGATTGCACAATCACAGATGCCGAATTGCAGCAAATGGCCGCTGACGAAACGTTCACAGCCACGCTTACGAAAACGCATCGCCTTCAAATGCGCCACGCCTTAGCTCGCATTCGCATTCGTACTTCCTCTGGGTGGCTACCCTTAAAAGAGCTACCGAAAGAAACAGAAAGCATCGTCTCTGCGCTTCCAACATTAACTGTTGGCGAGACCACGGCCACAGGAAAACTCATTGCAGCAAAAGTTTTACCGCCGCTTGTTAGCTCTGAGGATGGCGAAAAGACAACCTTAAAAACCATTGCAGCGAATCTTTTTGTCGCCAACCCGGATTTGGAAGTTTTTGACCGAGCGTTTTTCGCTAGTTCCATTGAAACGGTTGATGCCGATTTATTTTCTCCGATTCATAAAATTGCTTCGATTCGCGAACTCTTTGCTAAGAGCTCCCTCAAAGTTATTCCATTGGGCTTCTTAGAAAACGCTACAGAAGAAACACTTTGCTCAAGAGCCTTCGCGGAGTGCACGAATTTAGAGAAAGTTGAAAATCCCTTTGAACCCGCCCCTATCCCCTACGTCGTCGATGACTTCCTTCTCGGAGCAAATCACGCCCTCTTTTCTTGGACCGATGCCACGCGTCGCCAAATCATGGGCTGGACTCGTCCAAAGGCAACAAAAGAGGATGCCGCATTTCGCTTTACCTGGAAAGCCAATACCACAGAGCAAACCGTTCTTCGCTTTTACCCAATTGACCTTGAAATCGGCGGCGACTTTCTGATCGATTGGGGCGATGGAGTAACCGAGCGCTTTGAATTTGAAACGACCGATGCAATTTCCCACGCTTGGAAAAAACTCGGTTTATACAACGTTACGCTTTATAGCCCAAAAGAGTATGCGGTAAGACCATTTCGGTTTTCCCGAGGAGTCGTGGCGATTCTCGATCCCTTACCCAACTTTCATCCGAAAGCCTTGAGGCAAAAAGACGATTTCGTGGGGTGGGCTGCAAACCTACGAGAGCTTGAATCGATTGCGCCGCGCTTTTTTGATAACAATCCCACAATCCGTAATCTTGAGCAATGCTTTGCTGGATGCACAAACTTGAAAGCAGTCGATGACGACATCATTCTTTCGTTAAAGCACCTTGAATGTGCCGACGCCATGTTTGCTTTTTGCTATAAGCTCGAGCGCTTACCCAAGAGCTTCGCAAACTTTCCGCGAAAAACGGGACTCGATTGCTTTGCAGAGAGTGCCGCAGATTCAAGTAAAGGAGCCGCGCAATGAACCCTAGCTTAAAGCTTGAGCTCTTGATTCAAAAAAGAACAGAAACTGTCGAATTTCAATTTCTCCCAAATCCCTCTGATAGAGAAAGAGTCATTCACTTTACTGTGGGAGAAACCATAGAAAGCCTCCTTTGGAAAGAAGAAGATATAACCAAAGTCAGCTTTCCCTTAAAGAAGGGA
>CAVEMY010000080.1:0-5823 GCA_963617005.1 Parabacteroides distasonis
CGTGCTTTCACACACAGTTTTAGCGCCTCCTTCGTTTCTAACTCACATTTCGGAGGAAGGGCCGGTAAATCGTTATACGGGATAGAACGATTCCAATTTGGCATATAAGGCTCGTATGTACAAAATTTCTGATTTTTTAGTCATATGAGACAAGATGTGTTAAAACGCTTAACACATCCTATCAGATATGGTTAAATTTTTCGAATTTTTTAACATATCGTTTTGCAGAGCATCTCCAAAATGGAGTTCTGTGGCCATTAGGACTTACTTGTAATGGGGGAGTCTCGCTTGTAACGAGGCCCTTTTCATTTTGATGCTAAACGATATTTTTGTTTGGGGCTGTTTTTTGCTTCGGTTTCTTCGAGGGTGCCATCTTCAATGAGGGCATGAATATATTTTCTAAGGGTAGCGGGGTTATATCCTGTTGCTTTCTGCATTTCACGAGTCGACAAGGTATCCTGAAGCGTAAAGAGTTCCAAAATGCTCTCGCGAATATTGTCGTGTTTTCTGCCGCCAATAGTTGCTTCTTGGCTAAGCCTATCGAAGACAATACGGAAATATGTGTTGTTACTTTCAAACTTCACAGATCCCTTTCTAGCTTGCGCAAAAGCCTGCCGAATTGTTCTGAGTCCCGTACCGCGGTTTTCCACGACAAAACTATTGTCTGGCATGGCGGTGGCTTCAAGAATCTGTGAAAGGAATTCGTTACGTGTCGCGGATAGCCCTGAATTTAAGAGTTCATCGACTTCAAGAGCACCATAAAGGCCACCAGGGTTCAGAATTTCCAAACAATCCGAATACATATTGAGTTGAACCTGAGAAGAGCACCCTTGAGGCGAATAGTCTCTGTGCTGTAAGGCATTAGCGATGGCTTCTCGAATGGCAATTAACGGGTATTCTGGAACCTCATAACGGCGTGCGCCTTCGATTCGTGCGCCGATGCGCATGTTCTTACGCACGAAGTCAACAGCATCGACAACCATATTGGGTATTGAGCCAACAAGGCGAGCCGTATCAAGATAGCGATTTTGGATAAAGTCGCCTATGAGAAGTGTCGGTTGGTTTCGAGGCGTTGCGTAGCACGTGCAGGTCACGCCGAGACGTGGGAAATATTCCTGCGGGAATTTACCGAAGGCAAGAAGACCGGCAAGAGTGGGTTTTAACCCGTTATTGGTTTTCTGCAAAACGCGCATTTGAAGAAGAATTTCTTCATCCGAGGAATTTGCAAAACCTCGGGGCGTAAGAAAGCGCTGGCGGTTAATAAATAGTCTTAGGGCGTTTTCGTCAAGGTCTGAGAGTGAAGCTTCCTCAACAACACGGATATCGTGTTTGGGCTGGACTCTCTGCTCTAACATACGGCTAATTTCGTATTCAGTGAGTCTTCGATTGCCGTCTCCTGTCCGAATATAAGAACCCCCGTAGACACCTCGCGCTGTTACATAGCAGGGTCTTTCGAGTATCGGCAAAGGGGCGATAGTAAGAACAACGATTTTTGTGCCTTCAAAGTCAAGCAAGTGAACCTGAGGCCGTACAACGGGCGTTAACCTATCGCCGTAGTGCAACATGTCTGAATAAATGGCCTCAGCGTTAAATTTAGGCGTAGGTCGAAAGCCCTTATCTTCAGAAAGACCCAAGATAATGGTGCCGCCATCGCCGTTAGAAAATGCCGAGAATGTTTCAGCAAGACTTTTTGGCGTTCCTTCTTTGGCCGATTTCACTTCGCAGTGCTGATTGTCTTTGCCTGCTTTTCTCATCGAGGCGATTTGCTCGAGAACCTTTTCTTCAAATGAATCTGTCATGGGACTCTGTAAGTAACTTAGATAGTTGCTAAGTAAATTATAGAGTAGAAGTGCAATTTTGCAGAGTATTTCGCCATTTTTATAGAGTAAAACACGAAATTTGTAGAGTAAAACGGCAAAGTTATAGAGTTAACGGAGTTCCTGTCGAAGTTCAAAGGGCAAAAAAATGGCGGGGCCAAGCCTCCGCCAGAGATGGGCTAGAAGTTTTCACAACTAGCCCTAATTTTCCAGTTTTCCAAGGTCTCCCTCTTTCGCTTCGTGTTAAAGAGAAGAGGGAAGGTTATCTTTACTTCCAGAATTCCGGTTTCACCGTCATTTGGCAGAACTCAATTTGCGCATCAATGAGCTTCTTGAGTTCTTCTGGGTTCTTGTAGTCGATGTTAAAGCCTGCGCGCTTATGCATATCGGCGCATTCCTTGTCTTGCATCGTCTTTAAGAAGGCGTCAGCATAGAACTTCACGACTTCGGGTTTGGCTCCCTTAGGAAGAACGATTGCGCGAGCAGAGCCGTACCAGTTCGGGTAGTAGCCAAGTTCTTTTAACGTGGGAACATTCGGCAAAGACGCATCGCGCTTCGTATCAAAGATACCAAGAACGCGAAGCTCGGGATTGTCACCCTTAATCATTCCGGCGACGTCAGCAATCTTCGGGCACGAGAACTGCACTTCACCCTGGCGCAACGCTAAGAGCTGATCGGCGGTTCCACCGTAGGGAATGGCCTTGTACTTGACGCCAGCTGAGCGAGCAAACAATTGCGCAGAAATGTGGTTCGAGGCGCGATTGCCGTTTGTCGAAGCCTTAAGGTTGGGGTTCTTCTTCATCGCTGCAACTAAATCGTCAAGCGTCTTATAGGGGCTATCGCCCTTGACAACGATGACGCCTGTTTCTGTGACGTGATTGCAAACAGGAACAATCTGCTCGGCCTTAAAGCGACCTTCGGCAATGTATTGCGTAAATGTCGGAAGGTTCACGAAGCCTAATGTTCTGCCATCGGGTTTGGCTTTCACAAGGTCGGTCCAGCCAATCTTGCCGTCTCCGCCAGGCATGTTGTGAATGACAAGTGTCTTACCGACATACTTTTCTGCCATCATAATAAGCGGGCGGCATGTCTTATCGGTGCCAGAACCTGCCTTGTAGGCAACGATGACAGAAACGTCTCCCGAAGGCGCCCAAGCAAAGCTCGGTGTTGCGAGCAATGTAGCACCAGCGAGCGCTGCTGCTGTTAACAATAACTTTCTTCTTTGCATCATATCCTCCGTTTTTTTACCAGAAGGTTTCTGGCAATTTTTTATTGAAATAAAACTAGTGACTTTGTCCTTGCGCTTTTTTAACCATGCGCTTTTCAAGTTTGCCCATAAAGATCGGCGACAAGATTCCAATCACGCACATACCAATCAAAATCCAGCAAAGCGGTGTGGAAAAGAGAATGCTCGGGTCGTTGTCGTTTAATAAGAGAGCGCGACGCAAGCCTTTTTCACCGATCGGTCCCAAAATAAGACCAAGGACCATCGCAGGCGTACTGAAGTCAAATTTGCGCATCAGGTATCCAATAAGTCCAAACAAAAGCATCATGCTCACATCAAAGAGCGAATTGTGAATGGCGTAAGAGCCCACAACGCACAAAAGAACAATTGAGGGAATCAAAATCGCATCCGACAAACGAGCGATTTGCGCAAAACACTTCGCACCACACATACCGACGGCAAGCATCGCAAATTGCACGAAAACGAATCCCGCGAAGAACGTGTAGGTCATCCCAGCGTACGTCGTAAAGAGTTCGGGACCGGGCTGCAAGCCGTGAATAATGAGGCCACCCATTAAGACGGCGGTGACGGATTCGCCAGGAATGCCGAGTGTTAACGTGGGGATCAAGGAGCCGCCAGTGACAGCGTTATTTGCGGCTTCAGAACCCGCGACGCCTTCGATGGAGCCTTTACCGAATTCTTCTTTGTGTTTACTCCAGCGGTGTGCTTCGTTGTAACCCATAAAGCAGGCAATCGTGGCGCCGGCGCCTGGCAAAATGCCGATGATGTTGCCGATAATCCAGCTTCTTATGCACGTCGGGGTAATGGCTTTTAAGTCTGCCTTGGATAGACCAAAGCGGTCCGTGACTTTTGCAGCTCGCGAGCGTTCGACGATTTTCTTTTCAGCCAAAATCAAAACCTGCGACATGGAGAAAAGTCCAATTAAGGCGCAGGTCACATTGATGCCGCCAAAAAGAGCGTCTTGCCCGAACATAAAGCGCTCGACCCCTTCCATCGGGTCCATACCAATGGTGGAAATAAAGAGCCCTAAGAAACCCGAAATCAGACCCTTAATAAGGGACTTCGAGGCAACACCCGCAATCACAGTTAAGCCAAACAAGGAGAGCCAGAAGTATTCAGGGCTCTTAAATTGCATAGCTAGAGCGGCCAATGGGGGCGAGAAGAAATACAAAGATAGGCAAGAGAGCAAGCCGCCAGCAAATGAAGCCACGCAGGCCACGGTTAAGGCGCGTGCCGCTTGCCCTTTTAGCGTGAGCTGATAGCCTTCAATGGCAGTTGCTGCTGACGCTGGTGTTCCTGGCGTATGAATCAAAATCGCAGAAATTGATCCGCCGAAAATAGCGCCGCAATAAATGCCGCCGAGAACAATCAAACCCGTAGCCGGATGCATACCAAACGTCACGGGCAAAAGTAGCGCTACGCCCATTGCAGCCGAAAGACCTGGCAAACAGCCAATGGCGATACCAAAGGTTGTTGCAAGCACCATGGCCAATAAATTAATTGGTGTTGCCGCATTAATAAAACCGGCACCCATTAGAGAAAGTGTTTCCATCATGATTGTTTCTTCCTTACCGGTTAATCAAAGAGAATTCCTGTGGGCAGTGGCACTCTTAAGAAAATCGTAAAGACAAGCCAAATGACCACAAGTAGCGAGACGATGACAACGGCAATCCATTTCGCCTTCACCCGCAACAGTGCGAGCGCAACACACATATAGAGAACACTGGCGATGTAGTAACCAAACCAGTGGATAAGCGCAACGTAGATAACGGCTCCGGCGGCAATGGAGAAAAATTGCTTCGGGATAAAGCCATCGTAAAGGTGCGCTAAATCGTCCTTGAATTCTTTTTTCGCCTTAAATCTCCAAATGGAAACGGCAAGGTAAATAGAGTTAAGAACAAACACGGAGGCCAAAAGAAAGCTCGGATAAGCCTGAGCCTCTTCTGGTAACTGACTTGTTTGATAAGCGAAGAAAAGAACAAAAAGATAGATAAAACCAACGACTGAAAAATCGGATTTTTTCATACAAACATCCTGCAATAAAAAAGTTGCATTCCTTGGGCTTGAGGATTTGCGGATGTCGCTTTATCCGTCGTCCCAACGAAAGCGAACTTTTGAAGTTTGTCTTAAAAGTAAGAAACTGTTACAAATTCTATGCCGTTTTTACTTAGACAGAATTACCTATACGGGATAACCCTAAAGAGGTAATTTATGCCAAGTTTGGCAGCAAATTAGTGTCGAACTCGGTAACACATTTCGCACAAAATGTCTTGATACAGATGAGGGCTAATGGGGGCTTTACCTTTTAAAATCAGAAAGTACCCTCAACTGAGGGCACTCGAAGACCGCAATTTGTTTTTAAGCGGCAAATTGATGGGGGCCTATGGAATCGTATGGTCCGATGAACTCGATTTAGAAGTCGAGACGGTCTATGAGGATGGTCAGTTAGTGCGCCAAGAGAGTGTGCCAGCGAATATCGCGGTTGGGAAGGCTTTATTGGCAGCTCGTGCGAAAGCGGCTATGTCGCAAGTGGAGCTGGCAGCTAAGACCGGAATCAATCAAGCCGACATTTCGCGAATTGAAAGAGGCTTGTCGAATCCTTCTATCGGAACGCTACAGAGACTCGCTGTTGCTTTAGGTTCCGAACTGAAGGTGTCGCTTGAGCAAATCCAGTGATTATTTAAAGAAAAGGCCCGAGCAAAATCGATTGCTCAGGCCATAAATCTGGTGCCCCAAGTCTGACTCGAACAGACGACCTAT
>CAVEMY010000081.1:0-5810 GCA_963617005.1 Parabacteroides distasonis
AAAAACACTCGCCTCAAACGACATCGTTCTTAGATAAGATGAAGAAATTCTTTGGAGGGTAAGAAGTCCAGTAAAAAGCGGCTTTGGCCGCTTTTTACAACTCAGCGTTTTGAACCTACCTCAGAGCGCTGTCAGTCTGTTTCTCGCATCGTCCTTAAATCACGGCGCAAGATTTTCCCGACAGCAGTTTTCGGTAAGGACTCGACAAACACAATTGATCGTGGGACTTTGTAGCCTGTAAGACGGGCTCTGCAGTATTTCACAACATCTTCACGTGTTAAAGCAGGGTCTTTCTTCACAATTACAGCTTTGACTGTTTCGCCAACACGGGGGTTGGAAACGCCAACAACGCCACACTCTAGTACGCCAGGCATCGAGGCGATGACGCCTTCGATTTCATTGGGGTAGACATTAAGACCATTAACGATAATGAGGTCTTTCTTGCGGTCGGTGATAAAGACTTTGCCAGAGGCATCCATGTAGCCGACGTCGCCTGTTCTTAACCAACCATCAACCATGACGTTGGCGGTTTCTTCAGGTTTTTCCCAGTAGCCTGCCATCACTTGCGGGCCTTTGAGACAAATTTCGCCTGTGTGCTCAGGGATTTCTTCGGGATTCGAGCATGTGCCTAAATCTTTGAAACCTTCTCCACGAATAGAAACAATGGTTGAAGGAAGAGGGTATCCAACAGAACCATCCCAAGGGGCGTTCGGTAGATTGCCGCAAACGCCTGGGCTTGCTTCTGTTAATCCGTAGGCTTCAAGAATGCTTGTTTTTGTCACAGCTTGCCAACGCTCTGCAACGGTGCGTTGCACCTGTGTCCCTCCACCGCAAACCATCTTTAATTGGCTAAAGGGTGAAGCGCAGAAGGCTTTATTGTGAAGCATCCCATTAAAAAGAGTATTGACTCCCGCAAAAGCGGTAAAACGCCACTTGTGCATGAGTTTTGCAACGGAAGCCATATCACGAGGATTCGGTACTAAGACTTGGAGACTTGCGTGCTTAGCAAAGCAAAGTGTCGCCGTAAGACTAAAGACGTGATAAAGCGGGAGAGCAGTCATAATGCGCTCTTTCCCTTCTTCGAACGTTTGAGAAATCCAAACCCCTGTTTGCTCGACATTAGCGAGAAGATTTCTGTGTGTGAGCATTGCACCCTTGGCAATACCTGTCGTGCCACCCGTGTACTGTAGGAATGCAACATCGGTATTGTGGAGGTCAACTTCTTTAAAGCCGTGTGCTTTACCTAATTTAAGTGCTTCTCGGAAATTAACGTGTTTCGGAAGATGAAATTCTGGGACAAGCTTTTTCACACGACGAATAACAAAATCAATCGCCGTCCGACGAATGAAGTCGAGCATATCGCTAGCCTTCGTCGTCACGATGTGTTCAACGGCTGTGCCTTCGAGCGCGTTTTCTAACGTCTTTGCAAAGTTTTCGATAATGACAACGACCTTGGCGCCACTGTCGACTAATTGATGCGCAAGTTCATGAGAGGTGTAAAGCGGATTGACGTTTACAACAATCATCCCTGCACGCAAAGTGCCTAACATCGCAATCATGTATTGCGTAAGGTTAGGCATCATGATGGCAACTCGGTCTCCTCTAGTAACGTTAGGAAGACTTTGAAGGTAAGCGGCAAACGTTTTTGAAAGCTCGTTTAATTCGTTATAGCTTGTTTTCTTTCCTAGGCAGACAAAAGCCGTGTTGCGTCCGTGTGTTTTAGCAACCGTATCAAAAAGTGCAGGAATCGATGGATAGGTGTCCGGATTAATTTCAGCCGGAACACCCGCAGCATAGTGGCTTAGCCACGGAAAAAAAGTCATCTTCAGAAAAACCCTTCAACAAGAAGATCTAAATTTATTAAGCAGAAGCCTTTGTGGCCTTAGCTGCTTTCTTCGTCGTCTTTTTTGCTACTGCTTTTGTTTTGGTGGCAGGTTTTTTTGCGGCTGGAGCTTTTTCCTCTTTAGGTGTTGCAGGCTTTTTGGCGCGACTAACGCGTGTTACCTTTTTCTCTGTTTTTTTCGCGGTTTCTTCTTTGGCGGGAGCCGATGGAACTGTTGCCTTTTTAGAATCGACAAGCGTCAGACAGTGCTTGGCGTAAGCTTTTACATCGTCCCAATCGGTGTAATCGATAACAGCGGTTGGATCTGTTGGACCCTTGGTCATCTTCATAATCATCTGGATGGCAAGTTTCTGATACCAGTTCCAATTCGGGTAGTCGACTTTACCTGCGATGCACTTTAAGTCCTTCGGGCGCCAACTCGATTTTTGAAGGAAACGTTGCATATAGCGATTTCCTTCAATCGTCGCTTTATAAGGTGTACGAGCGACGACGGTGACATTAAAAAAGCTATTGGCTCTAGCATCGAGCTTTGCTTGGTAGCGGCGAATGAATTCCCAAACAATCTTGTTATAGACGCCGTAAATAATGGCAGCACCAACGATTACCAAATCGTACTTTTCCCAATCCACGCCTTCTCGTGAGGCTTCAGCCAAATCCATCAAGTCGCATTCTGCGCCTTCAGAGCGGATAGTTTCGCAGATAACGCGCGCAATTCGTGCTGTGTGTCCTGCGTGGGAATAATAGGTTACAAGTGCATGCGTCATGATTGTGTGTCTCCGAAGCCTCATTGAAAAAACGATAACCGTTATTATGGCGGAAAATGAGGTGTTGTAGCAGTCAAAATCAAGGGTTTTTAGGCCGAAACTTCTATAATTCTCGCCACCAATAAGAGAGGCTCTCTCTTAGAAAGATTTCTCTGCTCGATTGCTCTATGGAAAAGGTAAAAAAGATTCTTTTGGTTCGCACGTCTTCGATGGGGGACGTGATTCATACGTTTCCTGCAGCAGTTGACTTTAAGAAGGCATTTCCTGGGGCCAAATTGCATTGGCTCGTAGAAGAATCTTTTGCGCCTGTTTGTGCTCTTTGCTCAGCTGTTGATGAAATGCAAATTACAGCGTTTCGTCGTTGGCGCAAATCGCCGTTCTCATCGAAAACGTGGAACGAAGTAAAGGCGCTAAAGGAGAGACTTCGTTCAGAGCATTACGACGCAGTTGTTGATACGCAGGGAATCTTACGGAGCGCATGGGCCGCAAGTTGGGCGGGAGTTCCCGTGACGGGCTATTCACGTGACACGGTTCGCGAGAAGCTTGCAACGCTCTTTTATCAAAAAACCTTTCACATGCCTGCGACTCTCGGGACTGTGCGCCGGTATCGACGGATGCTTGCGGCGTCCATCGGATATGAAATCGACGAAGAACATCCAAGGTTTGGAGCAAGAGCGCCTCAAATCGAGGGAATTGAACTACCTAATCGTTTTGCTGCTCTTTTCGTAAACGCAAGCCTGAAAAGACCGAAACTTTGGAAAGAAGAGCGTTGGACAGAACTAGTCCAGGCTTTATCTGGCATGGGGCTTAACTCTCTTTTGTTTTGGGGTAACGATTCAGAAAAAGCGCGAGTCCAAAGGATTGCAAAGGGGAATCCTTCTGCGCTTGTGATGCCGAAAATGTCGATTCCTGAGATTGCTTCAGTTGTATCACATGCTCAAATAGGAATTGGTTTGGATACGGGACTGATGCACTTAGCCGCTGCTTTGAACATTCCTTGTGTTGGAGTTTGGGTCGACACGGATCTTCAGAAGATTTCTTTAATTGGCGAGAACGATTGCGCAACAGTCGGTGGCGTCGCAGCAGATGTCACCGTGGAAGATATCCTTAGTGCAGTAAAAGCTAGGGTGTAGTCTGAAAAAGAAATGACAAAACGGGCGATTCATTTTGTTCTAGCTGTCTCTGCTGCGATGCTTGTCGCTCTCACAGGACTTCGCATAGTTTTTCTCATTGAATATGCACCCGCGAGTGGCCTTGTCCTTTCAGATGTCTTCTTAGGACTTGCGCGTGGTTTGCGCTTTGATGCTAAATGGAGTGCGATTGCTCTATTTCCAGCGCTTGCGATGCTCCTTTTGGCTCTTCTTTTACCTCAAAGATGGCTGCGGTTTTCTTTGCGTACAGCAGACGCTCTTGCCATTTTTGGTGCAGCCCTAGTTTTTCTTGTAGGACTTGTAAATTTCGGATTCTTTGGTTTCTACGGTAGCCCTATTAATTCGCTTGTCTTTGGTCTTTTTCAAGATGACACATGGGCGATTGTTGTTTCTATCGTTAAGGACTGGCCCGTCTTTCAATACAGCCTTGCTTTGATAGTTTTCATCAGTCTTCTTCTTTTCCTAAAGAAGAAAATCCGTCAAGAAAAAAAACCACTTCAAGGGACTAGTCGGAAATTTACAGATTTTGCAAGTGTCTTCCTTTGTACGCTTCTTTTCGCAGTATTGGCTCGGGGGTCTTTTGGGACATTTCCATTGCGGCAAATGGATCTTAATGCAACGACGAATTTCTTCATTAACCAAGCTGTAAATAATGGCGCACAGGCGCTTTACGACGCGAATAAGGAAAGGCGGCAACAAGATATCGGTAAGAATCCTCTGCGTGGATTACAGGCTCTTGGATTTAAAACGAAAGAAGAGGCAGAAAACTTCTTTACTCCTAAGCCTGTGACGGCCACAGCAGAAAAGCGATTGCCTCATATCGTTCTTGTCGTTATGGAAGCAATGGGGCGTGATCTTTTTGAATCTTATATCCCTGAAGTCAATGACACGTTGGGTGCTTTTGCCAGGGTCAAAGAGCGCGGAGATTTATTCCTGAATGCCCTTTCTATCCAAAATGGAACGTTCCCGAGCTTGGAAGGGATTCTTTTTAATACGCCAATTTCTCCAATCTCTCAATCGCGCTATGGATATAAGCCGTTCCCGTTTTCTTTAATCCGTGAATTTAAGGATGCGGGCTACAAGACAATTTATCTTTCCTCAGGAACTTCGGTTTGGCGCAATGTCGATGCGAATTTTCCTAAGCAAGGGTTTGATGCTGTTTTGGGGCTTGAACACATTAAGGCACGATTCGGAGATGACATTGAAACGGGCACTTGGGGAGTTCCAGATGCCTATATGTTTGAAATGGCAAAGGAGGAACTACTTAAAGCCGAAAAGGAAGGAAAACCTCTGTTTCTCGTTTGTCTTTCTACGACAAATCATCCTCCTTATAAAACACCGAACGGTTACAAGGTAAACCCTGTTTCTTATGAATCGCTTCCTACTTGGAAAACTGAAGATAAAGAAATCGCAAATTCAATTCTTGAAACGTATCAGTATGCCACTGATGCATTGGGCAGATTTATCGAGGAGACCCCAAAGAGACTAGAGAAGAAGACAATATTTGTTGCAACGGGAGACCACAACACAAGAACAATTTTTGAGTACCCTGATTCAGCACGATTAGACCATCAGTTCGGTGTTCCTCTTTTCTTTTTAGTGCCTGACGCTTGGCGACCAGGAACCCCTGATACGAAACGCTGGACTGGGCACTGCGACATCTTTCCTACGTTACGAGAGCTTGTCTTAAAGCGTCCTTCAAGGGCTTTTGAAGGTCAAAACGTATACGGTAAGGCGTCGGGGATTGCCTTAACGTTTTCTCAGGCAGCAGGAGGCGGCGGGCTTGCTATTTCAAAAGAGGGTGCTGTGGCGAACCTGGCGAGTCCACACTATTTCGTGCGAGACATCGCCACTGGGATTTTTAAGGCAACAAATTCGCCGACAGAAGATTTAAAGAAACTACGTGCAAAAGCCGCTTCTCGCATGGGATTGGCAGATGCGCGTGTGCGTGAGGGGTGTCTAGCAAAATAAGAAGAGATTCTTACTTTGCTTCCAATGCTGGGTCAAGCGCCTCATCAATCTTCATGCGAAGCGTTGCGACACGCGTGAGTG
>CAVEMY010000082.1:0-5736 GCA_963617005.1 Parabacteroides distasonis
CTTTTGAAAGAGTTTCGTCTCTGAAATCGATAGCAACTCATCCCTTCAGGCGACATTAAAACGCCCCCTCTTAAAACGATTTGTTTTTCTCCAATTGCCCCTCTGCAAGTAAGAAGAACAATAGACCACAACTATCAGGATAATTTTCCTTATAGCCCGCGTCGCAAATTTTCCTTTTTGCCATACAATCGAATCAAGGAACGTTAATAGAAAGGGGAATTCCAATGACAGAACATATGAGCACAGCTGTGCGAGTACCCATCGAACTCGATAACCCAAGTGTTGAACGTATCGAGTCACTTTGCGTTAAGTGCGGTCTTTGCGCCAAAGTTTGCCGCGATTACGTCGGCGTGTTAGGCCGCTATAACTTAGAGAAAACCGGCAATCGTGGAATCTGTACGCACTGCGGACAATGCATTCATGCTTGCCCTGTGGGAAGCCTTGTTGAAAAAGACGAGGTCCCATGCTTAAAAGAAGCACTGAAGAATCCAGAAAAGATTGTGATTGTCACAACGTCTCCTGCGGTACGTGTTGCGCTAGGCGAATCCTTTGGCCTTGAGCCTGGCACCTTTGTGCAAGGGAAGATGGTTTCACTCTTACGTAAAATGGGCGCAAAGTATGTGCTTGATACGAATTTCGGAGCAGACCTCACGATCATTGAAGAGGCCTCAGAATTTGTCGAGCGCGTCAAGAATCACAAAGAAAAACTCCCTCAATGGACAAGTTGTTGTCCGGCGTGGGTCAAATACTGCGAACTTTTCTACCCCGAAGTTTTGCCGCATTTGTCCACAGCGAAGAGCCCCATTGCGATGCAGGGAGCCACGATGAAAACCTATTTTGCTAAGAGAATGGGTATTGATCCGTCCCGCATCGTCAATGTGGCATTGACGCCTTGCACGGCGAAGAAATTTGAAATCAATCGCCCCGAGTTAAACGCTTCGGCTCGCTACTGGAATAAACCTGAGATGCGCGACACGGACTTTGTGATTACCACCCGTGAATTGGCGCGTTGGGCCAAAGAAGAGAAGATTGATTTCGATTCTCTTGAAGATTCTGACTTCGATCACCCTCTTGGGTATGCCACAGGCGCTGGTGTTATCTTTGCCGCCACCGGTGGCGTGATGCTCGCTGCGCTTCGCAGTGCGTATTTTTACCTCACTGGCGAAAACTTAGATCCCGATATCCTTCACTTAGAGCCCGTCGATGGCGATGAGAATCTCCGAGAAGCCACAGTCACAATTGGAGAAACCTCAGTGAAGGTTGCCGTCGTCTTTGGCACAGCAACGGCTGGAAAACTCATTGAAGCCATGAAAGAGGGCAAGGCCCACTACGACTTTGTTGAAGTGATGACCTGTCCGGGTGGCTGCATCGGGGGCGGCGGTCAACCACGCCTTGACTTCGGTCGCGAAGAATCCTCTCGCAACAAACGCATTAAGTCGATCTTCACACGTGATAAATCGATGACGCTGCGTCGCAGTCACGAAAACCCAGAAATCAATGAACTCTATAAAGAGTTCTACGGCACGCCGTTAAGTAAGATTGCCGAGGAGATGCTTCACACAACGTATAAAGACCGTTCTTCAGACCTTGATTGTGGCGCCAATAAGAAAGAGCCTTGCGAATGCACAGAAAAGAAAGAGTGCACTGAAAAGAAAGAGTGCGCTGAGAAAAAAGAATGCGCCAAACCCAAACGCAAGTTCCGCTGCAAACTCTGTGGTTACGTTTATGAAGGTGAGTCGCTACCTGAAGATTACGTGTGCCCGCTTTGCCAAGCAAAAAGCACCTGCTTTATGGATGTCACTGACGAATAACTAGAAAAAGAGGAAGGGCTCGTCGTCAATCTTGCGTGTTTCAATCAGGCCGGCGAGCTCAACCACACTTTGCGCATAAAAGTACGAACGGTTGTACTTAAGGAGAGTGGCGAAGTTCTCTGTTCCGATGTACCACGCAATCGAGGTCTCATTTGAGGCCTCTTTTGTTGGGATGTCAATGAGGAGTGCGGGAGTAGTGGGAGAGACATCGATTCTTTCAAGCGGTTCAATGCCCGCATCAAGTAGATTTTGTAGCGTTGTGTGCGCCAAGATGCCACCTGCGTCAATGTCTTTTGCGTGAAGTTCCGTGCTTGTGCAAGGCCACTCAATCGCTAGATTTTTTACCCATCCGCTTTCTTTTAAAAAGTGCGCTGTTGAACTGATGGCGTCAGGCTCGCTATAGCGTAATTCAATTTTCCCATCCTTATCGCTATCGACGGCGTAACGCAGGATATTCGTCGGCATAAATTGGCACATGCCGATCGCGCCCGCAAAGCTACTTTGCACTGAGGCTGGATTCGTTTTATTACGATTTGAGAGAATAAAAAACGCTTCCAATTCTTTTTGGAAAAAAGAGGCTCGTCTTTCGTGATCAAAAGAAAGTGTCGTTAAGACGTCTAAGGCCCTGTAGCGCCCCATGGATTTCCCGTAAATCGATTCAATCCCAAGAATCGCTGTGATAATCGATTGTGGCACACCGTAGGCCTCGTAGGCAGCATTCAAAGCCTCTTCATTTCGTTTCATAAAGCGTACGCCCTTAGCGATACGTTCTTCCGTGAGAGTCTTTACTTTGTATTGCTTCCAGTTGCGTGTTGGAGCTGCCTTTTCATCGCGATCCATCGTTTTTTTGGAGATACGAACGTGACGGGCTTTCGATAGATTCTTAAGGAGCCACTTTTCATCTAACCCATTTTTTTGAGAAATGCGCTTGACCCAATCTTTCACATCGCTTCGCAGGCTATAGTCAACGACTTCGGTCGCAAATAGCGGAGAACTTCTAAGAGCGAAAGAAGAAGCCACACCCATAAGAAGTGCGCGGCGCGATAGGCTTTTACTCACTTTCGTTTCGCTCATAGGAGAAATCGCTATTTTTCTCGTCTTTTACTTAAGTCACATCAGGATAGAATAACGGCTCTTCGAATCATATCGCCTTTTATTCCGAAGTAAACCATCGATGAGAACAGGCTTTTTCACGCACGATTTATGTTTAAGCGCGAAAGGTGCTCTTGCAAGCCCCGAGAACCCAACACGCTTAAAAAAAATGGAGTCCGTTTTGGAAGTGAGTGGCTTAGCAAAGAGGCTCCTTACGTGTGAGTGTGAGGCGTGTCGTGACGAGGATTTACTTCTTACCCATGAGAAGTCGTATCTTGAAAAACTCAAGGCTCTTGCGAAAGTGGGAGGCCGCCTTTCAGAGGAAACAATCGTTACTGAAGAGCTCTTAGAGGCCGCCTACAAAAATGTTGGGGCTGCCATTTGTGCCGTCAGTTCTGTTCTTAATCATGAGGTGAAAAATGCCTTTGTCTGCGCAAGGCCCCCAGGGCACCACGCAGGACGCAATTTTGGCGAAGGCTTTTGTTTAATTAACACAGTTGCAGCAGCGGCCCGCTATGCAATCAAAAATTGTGGTGTAAAACGCATCGCGATTTTCGATATCGACGCGCATCGCGCCAATGGTACGGCCGATATTTTGGCTAACGACGGTAACGTCATGCTCTTTGATAGCTACCAAGCATCAGCTTTCCCATACACAAAACCCACTCACGCCAAGAATATCTTTTTGATGCCTCTAGCCGATGGTGCGTCAGGCAAGGACTACATCGCCCGATTCGAGTCCGAATGGCTCTCGAAAGTCGAAGCGTTTGCCCCAGAGCTGATTCTCGTTTCTTTTGGCTTTGATACGCATTATGCGGATACGCAAACGCTCCTGAAATTTTCTGAGTTCGATTACGCCTACGTCACGCGATTGCTGATGCGGCTTGCCTCAGAATTCACCTCCAACCGACTCGTAAGCTTCTTAGAAGGCGGCTACGACGCAAGAACGTTATCGCGATCGGTTTTCGCGCACATTAGTACGCTTGCCGAAGACGCTGTGTGATAGGATTCACATATCCGTTTTTGAGGGAGTTCATTTTTCGCTTATGAAAAAACGCTCACGCAAAATTTTTGTAGCGTCAATTTTGGCTATTACTGCTTCTCTCTTTGTGGCTGGGTGCACGGGTGTCCAGTACGCCATGACCCCCTATAAGTACCAATTTAGTTCGCCAGAGGTTTCTGAGGTTTGTCTTAAAGTCGACCCAGAGAGCTCTGTAGCGATGAGCTATGAAGTGCGGCGCGCCATCGAAGAGCACGGCCTTAAGGTTCGCGAAGTCAATACCGATGAGGACGCGAGCGGTTGCGTTAGTTGTGTGCGTTTTCACTTTGAATTCGGTGGCTGGTCTAAGTGCGTCTTACAGAAAGCGTCCCTTGAATTAACAAGCACTGTCAATTCTCGACGCAACACCGTGCGTGTGGTCTCGAAGTTAGAAAACACCGAAAAAGTCTTAAACGAAGACCCAAGCGAAACCACGAAGACCATTCACTCGCTTGTCGATCAACTTTTCCCGCAACCGATTCCTTGGGTTGCTGAATAAGTCAACTCAGATATTTTTCTTTCCAAAGCGCTGTCGCTTCGCGCCAGAAGGCCTCGAGTGTCGTGGCATTTGTGCGCGGAAGGCCAAAGTGGGGCATTAAGCTATCAAGCGTTGTAAGGGGCTCAAGATTAGCGACAGAGGCCGCCTTCGTTTGCTTTGAAAGTTTCTGCTGCTTTTCGTTTAAAACGAGGGGAATATGCATGTAGCGTGGCGTATTGAATCCCAATGCTCGTTGCAAGTGAATTTGACGCGCTGTGTTATCGAGTAAATCGGCGCCTCGCACAATATCGGTAATCCCCTGATTCGCATCATCGACAACAACAGCCAATTGATAAGCCCATAAGCCGTCAGCGCGTTTAATCACAAAATCGCCCACGGTTTTTGATGTGTCCTCAGTGATTGATCCTGCAAGGCGATCGAGAAAGGAAATGGGGCCATCGGAAACCTTAAATCGCCACGAGCGAATCGGCCGATTAGGGATCCTCTCGCGGCACGTCCCAGGATAAACGCCTGCCGGAAGATTGAGTGCCTTGCAACGCGCTTCAATCTCTTTTCTTGAGCAAGCACATCCATATATACGGTTTTCTTCTTTTAGTTTCTGAAAAGCCTCTTCGTAAAGAGCTGTGCGTTCTGTTTGGTAAACAACTCTCTCGTCGCTCACAAGGCCAAAGCGTTCGAGTGTTTTAAGAATTGAGGCGCTGAAGAGTGCTTTTGAGCGCTCCGTATCGATGTCTTCAATGCGAAGAATCCACACTCCCTCGTGGCTACGGGCGTCTAAGAAACTAGCCATTGCGCAGGCAAGACTTCCCAAGTGAAGTTCTCCTGTGGGACTCGGTGCAAAGCGGCCGCGATAGTGAAGGATAGGCATATTTCTTGTTAATTGAAGACTCTTCTGAAAGGCTCAAATCTGAAGCCCATAAACAAAATAGAATAGGGCAAAGAATACGCTAAATTTTGCCCAAAATTTCCTTGACAAGAACCAACGAGTGTGTAAAATGCCAATCCTCGCTTCGGGCGTGCGGGAGTAGCTCAGTTGGTAGAGCGCAACCTTGCCAAGGTTGAGGTCGCGAGTTCGAGACTCGTCTCCCGCTCCAAAAACTTTTTTAGTAAGTTTCTGGAGCCAAGAAGAGCGTAACCGACGGCGCGATAGCAAAGCGGCCATGCACCGGATTGCAAATCCGTTTACGGCGGTTCGACTCCGCCTCGCGCCTCCAAAAACGCGACGAAGTGAGTGATTGATGCGGGAGTAGCTCAGTTGGTAGAGCGCAACCTTGCCAAGGTTGAGGTCGCGAGTT
>CAVEMY010000083.1:0-5729 GCA_963617005.1 Parabacteroides distasonis
CGTGACCGATCGTGCCCACGTTAACGTGGGGCTTTGTGCGTTCGTACTTTTCCTTGGCCATTTTATGGTCCTTCTATTTCCTAGTAAATTTGTATAAACAGAGGAAAACCGTTTTACTAAGAGGGTTTTCCTCCCCTGTTGTTAAAGTTAAAAATTACTTCTGTTTTTCTTCAATGACGGCATCGGCAACATTCTTCGGAGCTTCCGCATAATGACCGAATTCCATCACGTATGTTGCGCGGCCTTGCGTTAAGGAGCGCAACGATGTTGAATAACCAAACATTTCCGCAAGCGGGACTTCGCAACGAATCGCTTTGCCACCGCCCACAAGATCGTCCATACCCTGGATCATACCGCGACGACTTGAAAGGTCGCCCATCACGTCGCCCATCTTTTCCTCAGGGGTCTCGACAGTCACCTTCATAATCGGCTCAAGCAAGACGGGCGAGGCTTTACGCATACCGTCTTTGAAAGCCATAGAAGCTGCCATCTTAAAGGCGTTTTCATTGGAGTCAACTTCGTGATACGAACCAAAGTGCAATGTGACCTTGACATCAACGACAGGGTACCCAGCTAAGACACCCGACTTTAACGTATCCTCAACACCCTTTTGAACAGCGGGGATGTATTCACGAGGAACAACGCCACCTTTAATTGCATCGACGAATTCGAAGCCACCTCCAGGAGGAAGCGGTTCGAGCTTCAAGACAACGTGACCGTACTGTCCACGACCGCCAGACTGCTTAGCAAACTTGCATTCAGCGTTTTCAACCACAGAGCGGATTGTTTCGCGGTACGCAACCTGCGGACGACCCACTGTCGCATCAACACCGAATTCACGTCTCATACGTTCGACGAGAATTTCCAAGTGCAACTCGCCCATACCAGAAATAATTGTCTGGCCAGATTCCTCATCCGAGCGGACGCGGAAGGACGGGTCTTCTTTGGCTAAGCGCTGCAAAGCCAAGGCCATCTTTTCTTGGTCAGCTTTGGTGCGCGGTTCAACAGCCTGACTAATCACAGGCTCTGGGAAATCCATACGTTCAAGGATAATCGGTTTATCGATATCGCAAAGCGTATCGCCCGTTGTCACATCCTTCAAACCCACAGCGGCGGCAATGTCACCGGCTTCGGCTTCGGAAATTTCTTTACGTTCATTGGCGTGCATCTGCAACAAGCGGCCGATGCGTTCTTTCTTATCCTTCGTGGAATTCAAAACGGTTTCGCCCGAAGTTAAGACGCCAGAGTAAACGCGTAAGAACGTTAACTGTCCGACATAGGGGTCTGTCATGATCTTGAAGGCCAAGGCCGAGAACGGAGCCTTATCGTCGGCTTCACGTGTTTCGGGTTTGTCGTCCAAGTCAAAGCCAGGAACCGGCGGAATGTCAATCGGGCTCGGTAAGAAGTCGATGACACCATCGAGCATGCGCTGAACGCCCTTGTTCTTAAAGGACGAGCCGCAGAACATCGGCTGGATTTCGCCAGCGATTGTGCGTGTGCGGATGCCTTGGATGATTTGTTCTTCGGAGAGTTCCCCTGTTTCCAAGTACTGATTCATCAGTTCTTCGGAAGCTTCAGCAGCGTTCTCAACGAGCTTTTCGCGCCAAGTATTCGCGAGTTCAGTTAATTCGGCGGGAATATCGCCAAACGCGAACTTCACACCGAGGCTAGCCTCATCCCAAATAATCGACTTCATACGAATGAGGTCGACAACGCCCTTGAAGGTGTCTTCAGCGCCAATCGGCAAAACGATTGGAACGGGGTGACCCTTTAAGCGCTTTTCCATCTGATCGATCACGCGATAGAAGTCAGCGCCCGTGCGGTCCATCTTGTTAACGAACGCAATACGAGGTACGCCATACTTATTTGCCTGACGCCACACGGTTTCAGACTGCGGCTGAACACCGCCGACGGCGCAGTAAACCATCACGGCACCGTCCAAGACGCGCATGGAACGTTCCACTTCAACTGTGAAGTCCACGTGCCCCGGTGTGTCGATGATGTTAAAGCGATAGGGCTTGTGCTGCATGTCCATACCGCGCCAGAAGCACGTTGTCGCAGCAGAAGTAATCGTGATACCGCGTTCTTGTTCTTGATCCATCCAGTCCATCGTCGCAGCGCCATCATGCACTTCGCCGAGCTTATGGTTAACGCCCGTGAAGAACAAAATGCGTTCTGTCGTGGTGGTCTTACCCGCGTCAATGTGCGCAGAAATACCGATGTTTCTGTACTGAGCAATTGGTGTAGTACGAGCCATTGTTTCCTCTCAGTGCCTAGAAACGGAAATGCGAGAAGGCCTTGTTGGCTTCAGCCATACGATGGACTTCATCACGCTTCTTCATCGCAGCGCCGTGGCCCTCAGAAGCTTCCAACAGTTCACCAGCCAAACGTTGGGGCATGGACTTCTCGGAGCGAGCCTTGGCGCATTCGCGCAACCAGCGCATCGCTAGGGCCGTACGACGAACAGGACGGACTTCGACAGGAACCTGATAGTTTGCGCCACCGATACGACGGCTCTTGACTTCGACGAGCGGGCGTACGTTATTGACGGCAGCGGTAAACACCTCGATGGGGTTCTTGCCAGTTTTTTCTTCAATCTGCTGCAAGGCACCATAAACGATGCGTTCTGCAACAGCCTTCTTGCCGTCAAGCATGACGACATTAATAAATTTTGAAACCTCTACGTTCCCGAATTTTGGATCCGGGAGAATCTCACGCTTCGGTACTTCGCGACGACGGGGCATATTTTTCCTCTTTTCGTTGTCTTCAGTCTAAAAACGCTGCAACCACATAAGGCAGTTGCGACTTACTCGGCCCTTTTACGGCTGGGCCGCCATTTCGCACGGTAAAAACCGCGCGCGAATTACGCCTTCTTCGGGCGCTTCGCGCCGTACTTAGAGCGGGCCTGTTTACGATCTTGGACGCCTTGCGTATCCAAAGAACCACGCACGATGTGATAACGCACACCGGGTAAGTCCTTGACACGACCGCCGCGGATCAAAACAACAGAGTGTTCCTGCAAGTTGTGGCCTTCACCACCGATGTAGGAAATAACCTCAAAGCCGTTGGTTAAACGCACCTTCGCAACCTTACGCAAAGCCGAGTTCGGCTTCTTCGGGGTCGTGGTGTAAACCTTCGTGCAAACGCCGCGTTTTTGCGGGCAATTCTTAAGAGCAGGGCTCTTGGATTTGTCGTGAGTGTTCTCACGGGGCTTGCGAACAAGCTGATTAATGGTGGGCATAGTGTCCCTATAAGGTAAAGCCATCCGATTTAAGGCGAAAAGCCCTAAAAAGGAGATAAGTTGCTGATGAAAAATTTTTCTCTTTTCCGTCTCTTTTCGTACGACAAACGGGGCGTAGCACAAAGCAACACCCCACGCTCTTGCCAAACAGCAAGAGTCGGAAAAGACTGCGATTCTCGTCTTTTTTTTAGCCTATGTCAAGGCTTTTAGTGAAGTTTTCCAAAGAAATTCAAATATCTTGTGTTGTAAGCCGTTCACACCACAAGAAGTTCACTCGGGAACGGAACCCATTGGCATCTTTTTGGGCCAGCTCGATTTCTCTTTTAGTGGGCCCCGAACGCGAATTTCAGTTGCCCCTTTGTAGTAATCGTCAGCGATCTTGTCGATATCGTAAGAGATGCGTTCGCGGTTGGCTTCTGGCTTCTTAAAGTCGCCGCTAATAAGGGCTGGGACATCTGATAACTTCATCAGTGAGTCGTCGCGACGCATCGGCTCTTTCGGAGCGTTCTGGGGCTTTACAAGTAAAAGCGCATTCAGTTTCCTTGCACCTGTCCCTGCACCGTGATCGCTTGCGATAACGATTGTTGTGTTGTCATAGACCTTATTTTCTTTCATCCAGTCAAACCAGCGAGCGAGCGCGCGAAGAGAACACACCTCGACGGCTTGCTGCGGATAGTTCTGGCCTGGGCCCGGGTCCTTAACAATTCCACACTTACCAGGAACCATCAGCCACGGGTAATGCGTGATTTCCGAATGAAAGAACTTATAGGTGTCTTTAGCCATATTGGCATTGGAAATCTCGGGCAGTTCATCCAAAAAGGCCCATTCCTGCAAGCGATTGGCAACGCGGTCGCTTGTCCAATAGCCAATGGCTTGTGTCACCCAATGGCCATCGAAATAAACCACAGCTTTCATCGACCATGGAACAGAAGAAAAAAGACTGACGGCGGTTAAGAATTCGTCGCTTGCCCCGACATTGATTTCGATTCCGTGCTTATCGGCATAGCGATTTAGATACGCTGAGCTTAAATAGCGCACAGCACGGATAGGAACCGTAGCGTGTGGCGCTAAGCGCTGGGCTTCAAGCCAATTGTGTTCGTTAACGAAGATATCTGTGTTTTCCCCGTAGCGGTTTAACTCTTGCGCATAAAGGCGATTGATCTTATCGGAAAGCGCCTCGCGCTTACCTTCGTTTAAGGCTCCCACCGTGCAGCGATCCCCACAGATTAGTGTGGCGATACTTGTGCTTGTTCTAAAGCCTTGCGCCAAAGTGTCGGGGTACCAAATAAACCCAGAAAAAGAATCGGCTAAATCGGGGTTCTTTCGAAGAATTGAAGCCATGTGGCGACCAGAAAACGCATCAAGGACAAAAACAAGGCGATTCTTTCCTTTTTGCGTAAATCCGAGCATTTCATCGTTGTAGCTCGGGAGCTCCGTGCGTCGCGATTGTGAATCCGTCACCCACTGCCCTTTTGTCGCCCAAAGTTGCCCGAGACCCGCCACAAAACTTGCGACGCAGGCAAACGTTAAGCCAAAGCGTAAGAGAGGAACGCCCCCGCGGCGCAAATACCGATAAAAGAGGAAACCTAAGGCAACAAAAATCCCCACATCAAGGAAAATGTTCTTTAAGCGATAGAGATTTTCTGGGTGCTCGATTTGAAAGCCGTCAATCGTTCCCACATCAAGCGGCAGTAAGAAGGCGTAAATCGTAAAAAGAACGGCGATAAAAGTTGTGATGACGCTTGCTGTACGCATCACTCCCAAAAGTTGCCAGAGTTTTCCCGCTAGATAAAGCGCAACGCCAAAGACCGCAGAATCGAGTAAGAGTTTGGCTAAAACAACTTCAGGAGAAGAAAAGAGCTCGGGCGCTGTGCAGTAAGACTGAATCGGCAAGTAATTGCAAAGCAAGATGACAAGCCAGAAAGCAGCGGGCGTATAAAGTGCCTCAGGTTGAATTCTCGGGTATAGCCAGTTTTTGGGCTCGTAGCGCGCAAACGTCAAAGACAAAACAGGAATCAGACTCCAAAGCCCCAAAAGAACCGTAAAGAAGGGTTTGACGCGCCCGAAGGTACCTTGATACCAATAACTTACACAGCCAACGCTTGCGGCAAAAAGGAAAACGGCAAGAAGGAAACGTTTCTTAAAAAGAAGAGATAGCGCTTCTTTCGCGCACCAAAGCATCGAAAGAGCAAAGGTGGCATTGGCGGCTAGCTCAAATAGGCGCCGCACCGAGCCTTCGAAGAAGGGATTTTGGCCACTTGATAGAAGCCCCAATGTAAGGCCTACTAACCAAAGACCAATAGCCAAAAGCCCGCGCAAACGGCTGACACACTCTCCCTTTTCGATAACTGCTTCTTTGCGCGTAAAGATTCGGGCAATCGCTTCTTTTGGCGCCTTTAATTTGCGCACCAAGTCATAGACAATGTTTTTCCCAAGCGAATAGATGTTGTTGCACGTCCAATAGAGGACTAAGCCGCTTGCTGCGTCG
>CAVEMY010000084.1:0-5684 GCA_963617005.1 Parabacteroides distasonis
GTTTGCGCCATTCGTCTGCATCCTTGTGCTTTAGTGCTTTCCAAATCCACTCGTAGGTGTAGCCATCGGATAGGCAACGTTTGATGATTGACATAAGTTCGCTTTGTTCGTATTCCGTTAGCTTAGAGCCGTAGTTAAACACTTTTGTTTTATAACTCATATTTTTCTCCTTTTGTCTCAATTATTGACTTGGCTATATATTCCAAAGGCACCCCAGGGGTGCCTTCCTTTTCTTTCTTTCTTTCTTTTTCTTCTTTAGGATTGCTACATTTTCATTTCGCAATCCTAAATTCCTTAGTTCCCTTCTCTAGTCTCTAAATTTTTAAGCCATTCTCTAATTTGCTTTTGCCCAAGTTTTTTGAAATTTTTTGCTCTGCTGTATGCGCAACAGCTCAACCTAAAACGTTCGTTTAAGACAGACCTTCGAAAGCTCTTCAGCAGATTTGCGCGACCTGCGGAAACTCTTTTTGCCGCACTGTCTAAGACTCTGTCTAAAATAAACTCTTCCTAAAATGTCTGTCTTTATGATAAGATGAACCCAGGAGCTATGAAGAGGTAAGCAAGACAATAGGAAGGCGGCTGTTATGACTGTCTACGGTTATGAAAGGGTATCGAAGTCTGAGCAGATCTGCGACAGGCAGACCGATGAACTTCTTGCGCGTGGCATTGAGCCGCAAAACATATACACGGACAAGGATAGCGGGGGCAAGGTTCACCGTAAGGCTTTGGACGAACTGCTAGCCAAGCTAGAGCCGGGGGACGTTGTTACCGTGCTGAGTTGGGACAGGCTAGCCCGTTCCGTTAGCCAACTGCTGAGCATCAGCGAGGATTTCCAGAAGCGGGGAATTGAGCTGGTGAGCATCAAAGAGGGGACGGACACAAGTACGCCGCAAGGAAAGCTCTTCTTCACCATCTGCGCGGCGTTCGCTGAGTTCGAACGCAATATGAACAACGAGCGCACCAAGCAAGGCTTGAAAGCTGCTAAGAATAGAGGTGCGAAGCTGGGAAGACCCAAGGCACCGCAAGAAAAGCTAGATGAAGCCGTGCGGCTGTATGAACAGGGCGGTATGACGATGAAGCAAATCAGCAACGCCGTAGGCGTGAGCATCAGCCCCATTTACCGTGAGTTAAAACGCCGTGAGCAGGAAGCATTTGCAAAGGCTAAACGGCAGGCGTAGACTGTTGGCAATGTTGGCTAGTGAAAGGGTTGCATGATGGAAAAGTCCAATGTGCAAATCGACCATGTGAAAAAGACCGTTACGATTCTTACAAAGAAGCTTTCGAACGACGATAACATTCTTGTTGCCGATTTGGTTTCGCGTGGCTATTCAGCCGAGGTGAAAGTCTCTAAGCAATCGGGTCGCAACAGAAAATGGTATCGTGACCAGCTCCCCGACGATTCCGCACGCGCTCAGTTCGATGAAATGTGCGACAAGCGGAAGGGGCTTGGCGGTTGGAAAGTTGCTGTTCAGTGGGCTAAAGAGGTCATCGTTAGCAGCCAACTTCCCGACGATTCCGCACGTGCTGAGTTCGAAAAGCTTCTGAAGGAAGACAGTTGGACTAAGGCGAGGGCTTGGGCTAAAGATAAATACAAGGTCGAAATTTAGACGCTTATATTAGTAGGCATTTGGGGGGGCGGCTACGCCCCCTTTATTTTGTTTCAGGGAAGGGAAACATGATGCAACAGCTTTTAGAAACCGTAGAGGAACAGAAACGCCTGATAGAAGAGCTAAGCCGCAAGATTGACGCTCTTGAGATAGATGGCAAGCTAGAAGCTCTCCAAGAGTGGGAGGAATACAAGCGGCTTGAGTGCTTGCCCCTAGACGTTGCCAACGATGCATTGCTAGGCAAGCTCTACAGATTGACGAAATGAAAAAAAGGGGGGCTATTTGCTCCCCTTTTTTATATCTAATACTTTCCGCCAAAAGCGAACTTGAGACGTTGCCAAAAGCTCAGGTTTTGCGGCTGTTCCTCTGTCTTATCAACTATCAACAGTTCCTTGGTTTCGGCTACCTCCTTAGCCGCATGACTTGTTGACAAGGCTTTATTTGTTTCCAAAAGCGTATCAATCTGTCTTTCCTTGGATACTAGCAAGGATTGAAGGCTAGCTATCTGCTTATCCTTTTCCTTCATTTGCTCTTGGAGGGTAAGCACGACGCTATCAAGCAAGGGAACCCCTTGCGGCTCTTGGGTTTCTTGCTCTGTGTCTTGGGTTTCCTCTTCGTCATTAGAGGTAAAGCGAACGGAACTATAGAAATACTCGGCTATGCAGTCGGCTTGCTCAGGAGTAAGGGCGTATCCGCTCTTCGCCTTTTCGGCTCTGATATTCAAAAGTCCTATAGCGTTCCTAACGCTCTGTTGGCTGTAGCCAAGTTTCTCCGCTACGGCTTTGGTCGTAAGCACCTGAGCCGTCATTTTGTCGATTTGTTCCATTTGGCAAAACCTCGCAAAACTCGCAAAACTCGCAAAATAGAATAGCAAAATGAGGAACGTTTCCCCAGGTCGCATTTTGCGTATTTTGCCAAATGGGCAAAATGGGCGCAAAACTCGCAAAATGGGCGGCAAAATCGGCAAAATGCTAACAGTGAGTAACTTTCAGCTACCTTTTGGATACTTCTTCATTCGCCTAAGGCACGCCTTTCCCGCTCAGCAAGAGCCTTAATAACCTCTTTAACCTTCTAGTTTTCCCTTAGTTCCTTTATGTATTTGTAAATCGTCGGTCTACTTACGCCGCATCCTCTAGCCATTTGGCTAACGTTTTCTTGAGGATGCTCTTGGATATATTGCTTTACCTGTTCTTCTTTGCTTGGTCTTCCAAAGACGTTTCGCCATTCGCCATTTGGATAGTCGATATCCCTAATGGCTCTCATAATTTTCATATGCTGTTCTTGCGGTCGATAGTTGCGGTCTTGCGGCTCTATCTTTAGTCCACTTAGTTCACTTACCTTTTCCCTTGGCAACGTCCTAAATCGCTCTGTATGCGCTTGCAAAGCTTTGTTTCTGTCCGCAATCGTCAAAGGGTTGTCCTTGGGGCTTATTTTATCTAGCTCTTTGCGGCAACGTTCCATATCAATCTTTAGCTTTTCGTCGGACACGCCGCACTTTTGAGCGTAGGCGGCTAGGCAAAGCATGTAGTGGTATCTGTGTCCCACCTCAATATATTGCAATTGGTCTAGCCACCAGTCATATAATCCCTTGTGACATTCCCAGGTGCGTTTAGGTAGCTTTTTGACAATACGGGCTTCATACCAATCCGGATATAGTTCCTTGGCTTGCTCTAGGCTTAGTTCGCTCTTGAGCGTAAGTATCTTGTATTTGCTGTATTCGTTCATATAGTCAACGCTTACCTTGCCACCTGTCAGAAAGCACCTTACCTTTGCGTTGCCTTGCTTGCTGTTGGAGCCTACCAAGCGAAACGCTTGCACGGGGCTTGTTTCAAACTGCGGCTTCTTGTGCAATTCGGTGATATAGCTGTCCCATAGCTTAGGTATGAAGCCCCTGCGGAAATCCCGCACGCTATCTAACGTGAACTTGTAGAGCGGCAAAGGTTTATCCAGTAGGTAAACAACGTGAAGGTTTCTGTCGCTGCTTGCAATAACGAACGTTGGCGTAGGCAAGCGGTTAAAAGGGTCTTCTTGGCTTAAGCTAGTCTGGTATAGGAAATCGTCTATGCCTACAAGTTCGCCGTTCTTCGTGCGCAAATTGTCTAGGTCGAACTCTAAAGCAGTTAGATACCTTGCACTGCTGTTGGTTGCTCTTCTACCGGCAAAAAGAACGGGGGCGGTCATCGTGAAACGCTTACCTTCAATCAACCCCGGTAATTGCGGCAAGCCTTTAGTTATCTGGCAACGTTGCGCTTTCGATTCACCCTTGCTGTTCTCAAAAACCGAAATGGCAATGGCTGTGTATAATCCCTCAACCTTTTCCCCTGCTTCCTCCATTAGGTCACTGGGGAAAAGCTGATGGTAATAAGCCATCGGCTCAACCTCGGGGTAAAGTTCCTCTAGTCGCTCTGCTACGGTCTTCATCGGGTCTTTCCTTCGCGCTCGCGCGTGCATGTGCGTGTGTGCGTGCGCTACGCGCATAGGGGGCGTATATGAACAAAAAAGTTTTTTTACAACTTTGCCTAGGATACCCCCCTTTTCGCCGGGGAGCAACAGGGTTTTTCACCGCGTAAGCCCTCAGACGCTTTCTAAGCCCCTGTTTCCCATTTTTGCGAGTCCTTATCGGCTTTTTGGGCTAACTACCCCTTAGAGTCGACGACAGGGCTTTAGAGGGCTATTTGCGGCGTATGTCTTACGGCGGATCTGCTTAGGCCGCATACGTTACGGCTACCTTGAGCGTCCCCAGGAACGTTTCGAGCAATGATTTTGCGCGTTTTGCCGACTTCGCCAAATTTCGGAACCGAACGGAACTACCACTTGGAAGCGAGGATTGCGGCTAGCGGCAAGTCATCCTTGCGGGATTGCTCCCTGATTTGGCGGTCAATGTCTATGCGCAACGCACCAGTGGAGCCGGTAAACGTTCTGGTTACGCTAGAAGGCACTGTACCGCCGTCTAACGCCTTGTCCAGGTAGTCGGCTACCATCTCCCGGAAGAACAGCTCCCCGGCTTCCTCGTCGCTTAGAACGGGCTTGTTGAAACGCTGCTCTATGACCTCTCGGCAGGCGGCGTGTATGTGCTTGAAATAGTTCCCTAACATCGTTGCGGAATTGTTGCTGATAGTCCCCAAAGAGGTCTGTTTGCGCAACAGGTCTTTGCTCTGGTATTCGATTAAATCCAGGAGCCATTCAGCTAGTTTCACGTTGTCGGCTGTGTATGCGGCTAGGGCTTTGTGCTTTATGCCCTCAACCTGCTTTAGGACGTGTTGCGGCAGGTCATCGGCTGTGTAAACGAGTTGGTAGGTATCTACTAGTCTCATAGTAATACCCACTCGCGGAAGCCCTTAGGCGGACGTTTTGACCGGGCGCAATCGTTTTCAGCTTTTTCATCGTCCGAATCCTGAAAAGCACCCCCGGGCTTAAGCCAATACCCATTCCCCTTGACTAATCCTTGCTCTAGCTTGTCTTTGATTGCTTCTGGGCTATGGATAGATATCTTCTTGTCCTTCATAGCGTAGGGCGTAGCGTAGAAAGCTCTAAAGGCTATGTCAAAATCTCTTTTTTCGTATGGGGTATTGAGGTCTAATTGCGTTAGGTTGTATTTGATAGAGTGTATTCTATCCAACTCTTCTAATGTTAGGTCTTCGTTTTCATCCCAATCCGCAGGGTAGGCGATATATTTACCCTTTCCTGCATATGTGACTTTGCTAAAGTCGTATTCCCTTTCGTAGCGGATTAGCTCAAGTATCTCTTCATCCGTTACGGCTTCGCTAGGCATAGTCTTATGTTCCTCTTTGTTCTCTTGTGCTATCTCTAGCTTTAGTTCTTGCTCTTGGAAAGAAGGAACTTGATTCGGCGTTGAGCCTTCAGCGAAACGCAATGAATCAGAAGAGGAACAGAAAAAGGAAGGGGATTCGTCGGGAAGGCTATCAGCATCAGTAAAGAGCGAACAGCCTTGCTCTTCCTCCTTGCGTGTCTTGGTTAGCTTATTGGTTATCTCAGTCCTAAATCCCTTGTTGAGGAACAGCCCATATCCATGTTTGCGCCATTCGTCTGCATCCTTGTGCTTTAGTGCTTTCCAAA
>CAVEMY010000085.1:0-5488 GCA_963617005.1 Parabacteroides distasonis
AGGAAGATCGGGATGATGAACATAAAGACGTATTTGGCACAATACGGCATTTTCACGCCCTCGCCCGTGTTGGTTTCGGCTAAGTAATGGTCAAAGCCCCAACCAAACTTCGCACACAAAATAAAGTACACGTAGTAAAAGCCACCAAAAACTAGGTTATCTGATACGAGGAAATCCTCAATTTCCAAAAATGAGTTACCGCTACCTACGGGATGCCATTCAGGAATCTCATTGAAGCCAAGCACACAAGGCAATGTTGCGACCAAAGTAATAGCGCAATTGAGGATGACTGCACGATGGCGGCTAAACTTAAAGCACTCCATGCAAATAGCAGTTACGTTTTCAAAGAAGGCCACCAAGGTCGAAAACGAAATGAAACCGAGAACCAAGAAAAACAAACCGCCCCACAGATTTGCAGCCTCAATAGGCGACTGCGTGAAAATCGGGATTAACTGCACAAAAAGTAGCTTCGGACCAAGAGAAGGGTCGACCCCATAGGTGTAGCACAGTGGATAGATAATGCAGCCAGCAAAAATGCCTGCTAGCACGTTAAGCACCATAATAGGAATGCTGTTACTGAGTAGCGTATGGCTCGACTTCATATACGAGCCCATGACCTGAATAATGCCGATACCAATAGCCAAGGTAAAAAAGGCTTCTGTCAAGGCATCAATGAGGAGATGGGGAAAGGACTGGCGGGTGAGTGCTTCAAAATTGGGAGCTAGGAAAGCTTTAATCCCAGCGCTGAAGCCATCTAATGTTGAAGCGACAAAGGTCAAATAGATGAGCATCACAAACAGTATGATCATCATGGGCTTGAGAGTACGCTCAACGCCCTTTCTGAGCCCTGCTGCACAGATAGCAAAGCCAGCGAGAACAACAATCAGAGTGCCCGTCATCATGATGGGAAATGAATCCATTACATTTGAGATTACTTCCTCACTCATAACCTCCGTAAGGTCTTGTCCAAAGCCATTGGTGAAAAGCATCAAACTGTAATAGAACATCATGCCTGTTACCACAGAATAAATCGACAAGACGACGTAGTTACAGAAGATGAACCAATACTTATTGCGGTGAGTCTTTGATCCCTTAGCCTCTAAGGCCTCAAGAGAAGTACCAAGCGACAAGCGTGAACGGCGCCCCACAGAAAGTTCCATGGTAAAGCACGGTAGACCAATCACCGCTAGGCACAGAATGTATAAGAGTAAAAATAAAAGACCACCATTATTAGCGACAGTGTGGGGGAATCGCCAAATATTTCCAAGGCCTATAACGCAAGCGGCAGTTACCAAAAAAAAGGCGCCTCGGGATGAAAATTGTTCTCTAGATGTCATGGACTAATTCCAATCTCACACAGCTATCCAAAATACGTTGTGTCACAAAAGAGGAAAGTTTAGCGGGAAAAATCTGCTCGGAAAAAATTTGCGAAAGTTTGTTATGACGAATTAGGCTGTAGGACAACAAAAAAATCACACAGACGTCGTGTCTTGATTCATTTCGTCAATAATAGCCGCCTCGCGCTTTTTCTTTCCTTCGGAATACTCTCGAAGCGCTAAGCGTAATAGATCAAACCCAACGCCCGTCGTAGCACTTAAAAAGATTGCCTTCACGGCTCCTGTTTCATTATCGCGAACAAGAGAAGCGTCGTGGCCCGATAAATCAATCTTATTGAAAACCGTAATCACAGGGATTTCGCTTGCGCCAATTTCTTCTAAAACATCGTTGACCGACTCAATCTGCTCTTCACGATTGGCGTTTGAGGCATCAACAATGTGTAAAAGGACATCGGCCTGAATCGTTTCCTCTAACGTTGATTTAAAAGCGTCGATTAATTGATGCGGAAGCCCACGAATAAATCCAACGGTATCGCTTAAAACAATCGATTCGTTTTCCCCGATCCAACAGCGCCTTGCCGTTGTATCCAAGGTTGCAAAGAGTTGATTGGCCGCATACACATCCGAGCGTGTTAGCGCATTAAAGAGTGTGGATTTCCCCGCGTTCGTGTACCCGACAAGGCTCACTGTAAGAGTTGACCCTTCAGAGCGTGATTGCCTTCTCGTATCGCGTTGGCGAGCTAGTTTCTTAAGTTGGGCTTTCAATTGCTTGACGCGAGCCGCAATCAGTCGACGGTCCAACTCGATTTGCTTTTCGCCTGGTCCCCCAGTCTTACTTAGTCCGCCTCGTTGACGCTCCAAGTGTGTCCAACCTCGAACAAGCCTTGTTGATAAATGCACAAGCTTAGCGAGCTCGACTTGAAGTTTTCCTTCGCCACCTTTTGCACGCCGCTCAAAAATCGAGAGAATGAGTTCCGTGCGATCCATGACGCCAACCTCTAAGCTTCTCGCAAGATTTCTTTCTTGCGCCGCCGTAAGCGTTGCATCAAAAATGACGACGTCCGCGCTCGTTGTTTTCGCCAACTCACGGATTTCTTCGACTTTTCCTGAGCCCAAAAGGGTTGCAGGATCTGGCTTGTCGCGCCGCGCTTGAATAAGTCCTACAACCTCAAGGGCATCCGAGCGAGCGAGTTCACTGATTTCTTCGCCCTTATCAAAAAAGGGCGTCCGACCGATGGCAACAGAAACTAGGAGTGCTCGAGGCAAAATTTTCTCTCGAGCACTGTCGTAACGGAATTTGGTCAAATTAGGCTTCCGTCGAGGAGTCAAGATCAACGGCACGCGACGGAACGATGGTGCTAATGGCGTGCTTGTAGACCATTTGCGTTAAGGTGTTACGCAACATGACAACATACTGATCGAAAGCAATGACTTGTCCCTGAAGCTTGATGCCGTTTACAAGGTAAACCGAAACGGGAACGTGCTCTTTTCTCAGAGTGTTTAAAAAGGGATCTTGGAGGCTTTGTGTTTTGGCTGCTTGGATGTTACTCATGTTCTTTTATCCTTTTCGTGGAAAATCCACGCTTTATTATTTTTTCCTGAGTTTCTTTTGAAATAGGTCTTCCCTATCTCTACTGGATAGTAATCTAGCTTAGGACGCTTTGCTCGATTTCTCTTTGCGAATTTGTGAGAAATATTTACGCAAAAGAAAAACGCTAGGCAAATGCCCTGAGACGCTAGAAAAGGAAAAAAAGAAAAAATTCGTAAAGCCCTCCCCCGAACGAAGGCTTCTCCCATTAGACTTTTTGGCAGTAGTTCCCTACCTTTCGGAGCTTGCGTGATGACACACCGTGAAGAACTCTTAGCCCAACTCAAAAAAACTCTTTTGAGTTTAATGCCCCATTCAGAGACTCGAAAAAGTTCAATTCCCACTGTTGCCCTCACGCGTGCGAATGCGCCACAGCAATGTAATGCGTGTCTGTATCAACCCATTTTTGTCCTTGTGTTGCAAGGCGTTAAACAAGCCCTCATCGGGAGCAATGCGATTCGTTACAGCGCAGGGCAAACGATGATCGTGGCGCTTGATATGCCTGGCGTTTACAAAATTAGTAAAGCCAGCGAGAGCGCTCCTTTTTTAGCCATCGCCATAAGACTCGATCGCCGAATTCTTACCGAGCTTCTTACGGCTTCTCCTGAACTTGCTCGTAACATCACATCTCCAAACGTCTCGCCTGTGATGGCAGACGACGCCTCAGAAGAAGTCCTTGATGCATTTTTGCGTCTTATTCGTCTTGAAGAAACACCAAGCAGAATCGGCGTTTTTGCGCCTCTCATATTAAAAGAACTTCACTTCTTGGCTCTCAATTCTTTGCAAGGCGAATGCCTGCGTCACTTTTGTTCTGGCAACACCCCTGCGCCTCGCATCGCCAATTCCGTTGAGTGGCTTCGCACGCACTTTTCTTCTCCCTTGAGCGTCACGCAACTGGCTCAACACGTCGGGATGTCCGCCTCGGCGTTTCACAAGCACTTTAAAGAACTCACCACGCTTTCTCCCCTGCAATTTCAAAAGCGGCTTCGCTTACAGGAAGCCGAGCGCTTGATGCTTGTTGAAGGAAAGAACGTCGACTACGCCGCCTACGCTGTGGGCTACAAGAGTTCTTCGCAGTTTTCTCGCGAATACAAACGCACCTTCGGAAGCGCCCCACATCGCGACATCTCAAGAAAAAGAGCAGCACTCTCTTTCTAGCCAGTTCACTTCAAAAAAGAGAAATAGGCAGAAATCGTCTATTTCTCGGCATGGACTCATCTTCTGAGTCTTCCTAAGATTTCTCTCGTCTTCGTGAGAGACTCTCCTCATTGGATTCTATGTACCTGTGACTATTAATCCGACAAGGAAAGAAAGCGATGCACAAACGGCAGTTTTTAATGGGATTGGGAGCGCTTCTTTTCGCTCCTATTGGAGGAATTTCTATGGCTAACGCCGCGCCTGAATCAAGCGTTAAGAAAGTGAAAACGCTTGCGACTTTATCAGCTCGAGATCAACACTTTGTTCTTATCGCTGCATTTACGGCATTAGGCAACACGGCTGCATTGCGTAGCGCACTAACGAAGGCGCTTGATTCAAAGATTTCTATTAGCGAATTACGCGATGCTTTAGTGCAGCTTTACGCCTACTGCGGTTTTCCGAGAAGCCTCACGGCTCTTTCTGAACTCTTAAATCTTGTTAACGAAAGAAAGGCCGCAAAAATCTCCGATGTCGAAGGACCGAAGGCAAACCCGCGTCCTAGCCCAGAAAAACTTCACGAAATCGGAACTGCCACGCAAACGCGTCTTGTTGGCACTCCCGTTAAAGGCGCCTTGTTTGACTTTGCTCCAGACATTGACGCCTATCTTAAAGAGCATCTTTTCGGCGACATCTTCTCGACGGGAATTCTCGATGATGCAACGCGTGAAATTGTGACCGTCGCAGCTCTTGCGGCTCTTCCCGCTCCCGCGCAACTTGGCTCGCATTTAAAGATTGCGCAAAACGTGGGCGTAAGCCAAAAGGCTCTTAAAGAACTCGCCGAAACACTGAAGTCACATGTCGGGAAAACCGAAGGAGAACTTGTTGAAAGCCTTTTGTCTCACTAATAGAAATTGGAATTAAAAACTTTAAGGAAACACTCGATGAATAAGCGTCTATTCTTTAAAACTCTCGGTGCACTTCTTATTGCACCCGCACTAACGATGAAAACCATGTCTTTTTCTTTTGCTCAAACACAATCTATGAAAGTTGCTGTCATCTATTACACAAGAACGGGAAACACGGAAAGTGTTGCTCGCGCTGTTCAGGCAGCCACGGGCGCCGATATTTTCTCCATCGATACGGTCGACCCCTACCCAAAGGCCTATCGCGAAACAACCGACGTTGTTAAAGAAGAAATGGAAAAAGGAATCTTTCGCCCCATTAAGCCCGTGGCAATTGATTTAACCAAATACGACGTTATTGTCCTCGCGTCTCCGACGTGGTGGCATCACATCGCCTCGCCTCTTGAGTCTTGGATTAAGTCCGTCGACCTCACAGGGAAACTTGTTTTAACGTGCAACACACATGGCGGTGGCGGCTTAATGGAAACGCGTAATGATTTCGAAAGGCTATTGCCAAACGCCAA
>CAVEMY010000086.1:0-5445 GCA_963617005.1 Parabacteroides distasonis
CCATGGAGCAAAGTCCGTAAGTGATTACGAACGAGTAGATGATTGGTTCCATGGACGCGTGGACTAATGAGAACATTGTTTTCTCCTTTCAAGGTTGATAAGTGGAGCGGACCGCCCCGTCCACCCCGTGAACTGCGAAGCTATGCAGCTTCGCCCGCCTCGATGCGCTTGAGTTCGCGCCACAAGGCATCACGCTTGGTGAGATTTGCTTCGGTATCCGTCCAAGCGAGATATATGTTGCTCCCTTCATTGCGAGCAAGGTATACGTCGAGCTGATGACCATCTTCGATCATCTCGTGTTCGATTTCACGTAAATCGTGAAGCACTTCTAGTTTGGTGCGCATAAAAACCTCCTGTAAAAAAATCCCCCCGCATTTGCAGGGGGAAAGTGGGTCGAAAATTATTTGCCGCGGGCTTTGCAGAACTCATCGGCACTGGAAATGAGCTCCGCTCTGTCACTACGAGCGCACAATTCGTCGTAATAACGCTCCTCGTCGAAGCACGCTTGGCCGATGACAAAGCCTGCGACCATCATAATGGCAACGTAAATGAGTTCTTTCATGGTAATTCTCCTATGAGTGGTAAGAAAAAGCCCGCCGAAGCGGGCAGGGGGTTATTTCAAATTTGCCAACCTGCGCAAATCATCCGCAGTGCAATGCGTTCCGTAAATCTTATTGAACGCCTGAACACTTTGTGGCACCACGTCTTGGTTGAACTTGTATCCATAGCCTTGGATACCTAACGCAGTGCGAATGTCATGTGGCCACCAACGTGGATGATTTTTGATGGCCTTCAATTCTTCGTCAGTCATAGCTTTTCTCCTAAAAAAACGCCCGCTTGCGCGGGCTTGGTTGGTTATTTGGACTGCAAAAACTCACCTGTTTTCGCATCCCATCTCAATTTTGCGTCGTTCTTTAAAGCCTCTGACATAGCTTTATAGAACTCACGCTGGGCTTTATGATCTTCCCAATGTCCTTTCCAAGAACCAAGGAAGCCGTCAATTTTGCGACCCAAATTTTCGAATTTCATAGCTTTTCTCCCATAAAAATGAACACAAAAAATCCGTTACAGCAAGGACAACAGTGCAACAATCGCACTCGCAATGCCCATATCCTGCAAGAACGCGTTACGCTCACGCTTCTTCCAAGACCGCTCTAAACGCTTCGCTAAATCCGGATTGTCCAAACACCACTTGATGAACAGCGGATTTTTACGAAGTTTGTCAATGTCGAAGACAGGTTTCATGGTGTTATCCTCCATAAAAAAAGTCCCCCACCACCAAAAATGAGAGACTATTGATTACCCGCGAAAAATCACCACGGGCGGTGTTGTGAAACAAAATAAATTAGGTTAGAATGAAACTTAATAAAGCCCACCGAAGTGGGCTTTGTTAGAGTGTTTATGAAACGTGTTTAGCGTTTCACTTTGAAACGCGAGGTGATCGCCTTGGCGGCATTTTCGCGTTTCTTCAATTCAGCTGCGTATTCGTCCGTATAGCCGTATTCAAGCACAGCGTCGATGATTTTGATCGTTTCGCTTGCTTCGCGGCCATATTTGAACGTATGTTCGAGCTTTTCCATCCGTTCCCGAGTATTTTCCAAGAAACCAACAAGTTGGTTTAAATACTGGGAAACAGGCCGTTCCAAGCCTCTTTTCAGTTCTTCTTCGGTCATGTCCGCAGGCATGCAGGCATAATCCTCAAAGCACATCAAATTGGCGATGAGCAGCAGATTTTGGCGAGCTATGCGGCGAGTTGCCTCTTTTTCCGCTTTCATATTGTCAAACGTCTTTTGCATATAACTCCCAACAACACGGTCGTTATACGCATCGATTTTGCCATTTCGAGCGGCGCGATCGGTGATTTCGCCAGCACGTTGTTCCAGTCTGTCCAAAGACTCGCTAGAAAGCTCTTGTGCCAATATCCGTTCGAGCCAGTCAAGGCGTTGTAGCTGGACGCGTGCAGGAACCGATAAACCAAAGTGAGCGCGGACTTCGTGCGCAATGTAGATATTGCGGATAGTCCAATGTGTTTCTTTTGGACCATATGGCCCGGTGCCTTGGCTGAAATCGTAGTCGTCCATACCACGCAACACCGTTTCGTTTTTTGATTGTTTGAACTGATCAGCCCAAACTTCGTATTCGTAACGGCGTGCGCAGGCATACGCCAACTTACCGCTAAACAACAGCGGATTTTCGACTATGTCGAGTCCTCCGAATTGTTTGGTTCTATTGACCAACTGCAGATTTGCAACGGCGCTACAACCGAAAACCAGTCGTTCGCCATTGAACTCTCCGCTTTTTGTCAATTCTTTGAATTGAGCGACTAAGTCGTTTGCCAATGTGCTGGCTGCAAACAATTTTTCCATGATTATTCTCCTATAAGGAACCACAAGCGGTGGCACGCTATGCGTAAACCCTTACGCATATCAAGTGATTTTCTTTTTTCAAAAACCACTTGATATGCGAAATGGTTTGTGTTACCATTTCGCATAAGGATGATTAATCGTCAGCGATTAAGCCGCAGTTGTAGCAGCCATCGCCAATGATCAACCATCTGCGCCCGCAACGCGGGCAGTCGATTAGCTGGCCTTCTTCGTCAGCTTCACACAACAAGCACGTGTCGGCGGGCTTGTTGTGTTCCGGGCAAAGATCTGCGGCAGTTAATTGGAATGAATACCAATCAATGTCGTAGCTTTCATCGCCTACGCTGTCGAGAATTTCCCAGCTTCCTTCACTTGGTTGCATAGGTTTTCTCCTATTTGTGGATTAGACTTTGAAATCGGCGCTAATCCGTTAGCCTTTGAGAATCAAAACGTCTTCTCCTAATGCTGCGGACTTTTCGTCTTCAAGTTCGATCAATAGCATTACGAAGCGTGCAACTTTGCTACGTTCATGCTGAACACGATCAAGATCGCACTTGAAGCGCCACGTATCGAATACACCGATGTATTCTTCGGCGAGACGACGAAATAATTCTTCGTCATTTTCGATATCGATCTCGAGAATATCGTTGGCTATTTGAATTTGCCTACGATATATGCACAAGAAATTTTGCGCGGCTTCCACAGCTCTTCTAGCAGCTCGTTGGGCTTTACGCATGTGTAATGCGCCAAACGCTTCGATTGCTTCGTGATATTGCTTTCCATTTAAGCAAAGCTCATCACAAATCTCACGCAGCTTATATTTGGTTTCCCAAATTGCTGTGTTTAAGCTGTCAATGCTCATTTCTTTGCCATAAGACATGGTTTTTCTCCTATAAGGATTGAAGGAACACCACCAAGCGCACCATTGCACTTGGCTGTTTAAGGATTCTCTTTTCGAAAACCCTTAAATAGCCAAGCCCACCGAAGTGGGCTTGTGGTTTGGTTAGTCACGGAGGAAGGATGGAGGTTCATCGGTCAATTCAAATGTGACCGAATAGCCTGCTTTCGCTTCCTCTTCCCGTAGGGCATTTAGCGCTTCACGGCTTTCTCTCATTTGATGGAACGCCTCTTCATAATCATTCCGAAGCTGGTCGTGCCATTCAGGATCAAAACCCGGTTTGCCATAGGTTTCGTTGATGTAACCTTGGAGGTTAGCGTGAGCATCTTTCAGCGCGTTCACACGACGTTCATGCTCCCACTCTGCGTCCATAATCTCGTTCATCAAACGAGCCCATTCCCAGTCGAGATCTTTCATGATTTTCTCCTATAAAGTTGATGGAAACATCCAAGCAATCGCTTGAATATCGAAGGCACTGTTTCCAATGCCTTCTGTATTCAAGGATCAAACCTTGCGTGCAGGATTGAAGAGCTCGATACCGCCGTCATCACGGAACAAAACTTTCTTATAGCCCGTGAGCTCGGTGTATCTTTGACCCAGCTCGTGTAATTCTCTCTTTATGAAATTCTTACGCCGTATGAGTCTTTCGATCTCTTCAGTATCTTCACCATCGCTGGCGTGGCACATTGCAAGATCATTTTCTTCACCACGAAGTTCAGCTATATCCCAAACCAATGACTTGAGATAACTGAAGTCATACTCAATGGCGAGTTCCATGCAATGCACGCAGAAGCCCGGTCCTCTGGACTCATCACATATGTCCTTGTCTTCAACTGCAAGGCCTAAACAAGGCATGCTGCTGTCTTCAAAGTCCCAGTTGATGATGCGAATTTTCTTACTCATTGTCTTATCCTCCGGCTAGGTATAACGATGACCCGTGAGCGCCCTAGCCATCACACTCACGAGTCTTACCAAACCCCATTTCCTTTTCTGCTTGCGCAGGGGGGAGGGGGGCTTTCATTCCCCAAACCCGAAACCGAATCCGAAGTCGGGGTGCTATTCGCACACAGGGGGGATGGGGTATCCCTCGCGTATTTCTCGTAAATTTCTCTGAAAATCCGTAGACCCCGCCCCCTAATTCGTTTTGCGGCCTTGGGGGTATACATTTCTAAATTTTTTCGAGAAAATGTGTTGACAGAATTTTTTAGAGGTGTCTATACTTGTGGTTATGAAACAGAGATATGACAGTAGGGTGTCTATGACACGGGATTGCAGTCTTGTGTGTAAGATTCCCGAGCCGACGATGACGGAGAGGCTAGAGGGCATCCTGCAAGGTGTCGATAGTGAGGCGTTGTCCGAGGACAATGATGGCTGTCTGATTGAGAGAGAGTATGCTGACTTGACTAAGGCGGTGATACAGGCAAGGAACGAGAAGAAACAGGAAGAGAGAGCAGCGAGACAAGAGAGGATAGCAAGTCAGAATGAGTTGTTGGCAGATGGTATTTTGAGGGCAGAGAGTATTAGTGGGGCTGCGAAGGCTGCGGGACTAACACCGACTGCTGCGTCAAATCGTTTGCGAACGGACCACGTTAAGGAATTATTGAGGAATGGTCGGAAAGAGATAGAGTCTGTAAGCTCCATTAAGCGCTTGGATGTGTTGAACATATTTTTGGAGGCGATTGATCTTGCGAGGACTATGAGTGATCCGGGGCAGATGATCAATGGTGCTGACAAGGTAGCGAAAATGATGGGGTATTACGAGCCTGATGAGATAAAGGTAGATGTGAGTGTGAACTATGAGGGCGCAATGAGGAAAATACGTGAATTGAGTGATGTTGAGTTGTTGGAATTAGCGGAAGGGAGAGTTATTGACCACGCAGGATGAGTTCTCTCTGACCCCTTTGACGACGCGACAGGAGATCTTGGAGCAAGCGGTTGTAAAAGACTACAAGGAAACCTCTCCGCCCAAGAAATTAGCTGACGTGTTACGTGAGAAGGAGGAGAAGGCAAGGCAGAAAGCGGAGAAGCGCTTGGGTCTTGCGCGTGGTATTGTTGCGTCAGAAACTCCGCCGCCTAAACCCCAACAACTTAAACAACCTCAACCACCGTCGAAACCCAAAGAGGATATCATACCTGAGGAGGTGTTGTGTGAGCCGTATGAGCCGCCGAAGGCGAGCGAGCAGG
>CAVEMY010000087.1:0-5038 GCA_963617005.1 Parabacteroides distasonis
AAAAGAGATTTCAAAGGCAAACCTCTAACAGCAGAAAAGAGATAGGTATACTCAGTGCGTTCAGAGACGGACGAGGTATGTTATTGCATACAACAATCTCGCCTCCCATGCGCCGCTTTTGCACGAGGAAGTCGAAAGAAATTCATGCGGTTGCATGGGTAGGTACTGCTAACTACTAGCAGTGAAGAAAAAAGCTCAGGATCGAACCCTGAGCTCTTAAAGGAGATAAAGTTATGCACGTAACTTACATCTCGTTCGACATCTTATCAAACCTTTCGCTAGATGTGACGCAGTTGCCAACGGATCAGGCGTTGCTTTGTTGCGGCAAAACCTATGGAAACAAAGCAAAGTCGGGTATACTCATTTCGTTTAGAAATGATGCGATATTCGTTCGGTTCGTAATACTCTTCTATTTCTTGTGTGGAGACTGCAAGGCCCATTGGGCCTGTAAAGAATTCGTGCAGTCGGCATGGGTAGGTACTGCTAACTACTAGCAGTAACGAAAAAGCTCAGGTTGCAGCCTGAGCTTTATTTAGGAGATAGTGTTATGAACACGACGCTTATCTCGTTAAGCATCTTAACAGATATTTCGATCGATGTGACGTATTTGCCTTTGGCGATTTGCGTTGTCATTCTCGTGAAAGTCTTCGTTAAGATGTAACGATAAAGCATCGTCTCTGAAGCTAGTTTTGTGGATACGAATTCGCAGGGCGATTGTGTGAAAGACCAATCGATTCCTGCAATGTAACAAAGAATCTTTTGAATTGAAAAGAAGAGTCCCGCAAACTCGTTTGCGGGCAATATTTTCACGAGAAAATGTATGTCTGAGCAAGAAAAAGTCGAAGAAAAGAAGTACGAAGTGACACCGGAAATTCATTCGGCGATGGCAACCATTCGCCGTGGTGTTGATACGCTTTTAATCGAAAGTGAACTTGAGCAAAAATTAGCTCGCTCTAAGGCAACAGGGGTTCCTCTTCGTTGCAAATTAGGTCTTGATCCAACGGCGCCCGATATTCATGTCGGTCATACGGTCGTTTTAAATAAGTTACGCCAACTGCAAGACCTCGGTCACACCGTTATTTTCTTAATCGGTGACTTCACTGCCGCTATCGGCGACCCCTCTGGACGCAACACGATGCGCCCGCCTTTGTCGCGCGAACAGATTATGGAAAATGCCAAGACCTATCTGACGCAAGCGGGCCTCGTTCTCGATATTGAAAAGGCCGAGGTGCGTTATAACTCCGAGTGGAGCAATAAGCTTTCTGCCTCAGACTTCGTGCGTCTTTGCTCGCGCTACACACTTGCGCGCCTTTTAGAGCGCGAAGATTTTGCTAAGCGCTACGCACAAAACATTCCTATTGCCATGCACGAGATGATTTATCCCTTAATGCAGGGCTATGACTCAGTGGCTTTAAAGGCAGATCTTGAATTAGGGGGATCTGACCAACGCTTTAACTTAATTGTGGGCCGCGAATTGCAGCGCCAGTACGAACAGGAACCACAGTGCATTCTGACGATGCCTCTTCTTGTTGGCTTAGATGGCGTCAATAAGATGAGTAAGAGTAAACACAATTACATCGGTATTACGGATACGGCCGATGAAATGTTCGGTAAGGTGATGAGCATTTCCGATACGTTGATGTGGAACTGGTATGACCTCTTAAGCCTTAAGAGCAATGAAGAGATCGCCAAACTGCATGCCGAGTGTGAAAACGGGCGTAATCCGCGTGATGCGAAGGTTGCCCTTGCTAAAGAAATCATCGAGCGATTCCACGATGCGAAGGCAGCAGAAGCGGCTGAAGCGGAATTTAATGCGCGTTTTCGTGCAGGGGCCGTCCCAACGGATATTCCCTCTGTTACGGTTCAAAGTGAAAACGGAGAAATCGGTGTTGCACGACTGCTTAAGGAAGCCGGTCTCGTGCCGAGTAACGGTGAAGCCAATCGCAACATCGAGCAAGGTGGCGTTCGTATCGATGGCGAGCGCGTAAGCGACAAGGCGCTCAAACTCAAACCCGCGACCTACACCGTCCAAGTCGGAAAGCGTCGTTGGGCTAAGGTCACGCTCGTTTAAGGGGACGCACCATGATTGTTGTTTTGCAGCGCGTCACGGAGTCGCATGTTGATGTCGATGGGAAAACCATTGGCGCGATCGGTAAGGGCTTAATGGTTCTTGTGTGCGCAGAAAGAGGCGACACAGACGAAAAAGCCGTGCAGCTCGCGCAAAAGCTTTTGCGTTATCGCGTTTTCGAAGATGACGCAGGAAAGATGAATAAGTCGGTAACGGATATCGCCGGAGACCTACTTTTAATCTCGCAATTTACGCTTGCCGCAGATACCAATCACGGCAATCGTCCGAGCTTTACGCCAGCGGCTCCCCCCGATGAGGGCTTAAGGCTCTTTAACCTTTTTGTTGAAGAGGCAAGAAAGAGCAACTTGCGAGTGGAAACAGGGGAATTTGGCGCCTATATGCGTGTAAGCTTGGTTAACGACGGCCCCGTGACATTCACGCTTCGCAATTAGTTTTTAGCTCAAAGTAACGGGAAGCTCGATACGCATCTCCAAGCCGTGAGGCCTTAGGTTCGATGCTGAAAGCGTCCCGTTATGGCGCTCGACGGCGCGCTTAGCAATCGCTAGACCCAATCCAAATCCACTTCCTGTGGCTTGATTTTTGCCTCGTGCAAAGGGTTCAAAAAGCCGCTCGAGGTCTTCAGCGGGAATCCCGGGGCCCGAATCTTGCACAGCAATGTGAATGATGCCGTTTACCTTGTGGGCAATCACTTTGACGGTGTCGCCCGCGTTGGAGAATCGCAAGGCGTTTCGGACAAGGTTTTCAAGTGCGCTTGAAATCGATTCCAAATGCACTTTGGCTACAAGTGTTGCATCACTTTCTAAAGTTACGTGGACATTTTTGGCGCTTCCTTCAAAGTCAGCGTCAGACACAATGGCTTCAAGAGCCAACGAAAGGTCAGCCTCTTCATAAGAAATCGGAGCATTCTCATCAAGTCTCGCGTAAGTTAAAAGCGCTTCAACGAGGTTATCCAAGAGTTCAACTTCAGCCTCAATGCGTTTAATGGCGCGCTCTCTATTAGCGGGGTCTTTTTCAATTAAAGCAAGAGCCACATCAATGCGCGCTAAGGGGCTACGCAACTCGTGGCTTACATCATGAAAAAGTGTTTTTTGCCGCGCAAGAAGCCCCGTGATTGTCTCAGCCATCGCGTCGTATTGCTTAGCTAAATCGCCAATCTCATCGTAGTTATGACCGACAAGAGGCGCAATACGGTCTTCGAGGTTACCCTCGGCGGCTCGCCTCATCGCCCAATCGAGCTTTCGAATCGGCTTTGCGAAGTTCCAGGCTAGGAGACCTGCCACAATCGCTGTTGAAAAGAGAGCAAGGAGCGCATGCACCCACCAGGGAGTGTGCCAAAAAGCCTTCAACCAGACGCGCTTGGGGCGATCGAGCCTTACGGCAAAAAAGCGAAGATTTTCTCCATCAACAACTTGGGTTGTGATGCGGGAGTCGTTAAGGCTAACCTGCTGGAGAGCTTTTTCTGGAATGGCGCGCCCGGAAATTTCAACGCCGTCTTTATTGAGGACAAAAACGGTGGGGTGATTGTTGACTTTTGTGTCGTGCAGCCACTTAATGAGCACTTTGCTTCCGCCCCATTGGGCAACGCCTAGTGCAGTATTGACGGCGCGCTGCCCTGGGTTCTCAAAGTCAATGCCTTCAAAGGCGCTAGAGGCGTATTTCTGATAGCTGGCACTCAAAAGCCACACGCACAAACCCAAGACTAAGAAAACACTTAAGAGCCCCGTAAAGAGCGTTAAGAAAATCCCGCTTAAGCGTCTTCTTTTTTTTAGCATGGCTTTTTGCCTTATTCGTTGATGATCAATTGGTACCCAACGCTACGGATGTTTTCAATCGTGAACTTTCCTTCGCAGACCGCATTGAGTTTACGACGAATGGCACTGACGTGAACATCGATTGTGCGATCGAATCGTCCCATCGTACGGCGTAGGACTTTGGCGTAAATGTCGGCCTTGGAAACAGGGGAACCTACGTTTTGCGCGAGCATCTGTAAAAGCGCCATTTCGGTACCCGTAAAGTCAATTTCTTTTCCATCAATTGTGGTGCGCCGATGTGCGGGGTCAATTGTTAAGGGGCCAGCGGTGACAACGGTACTTTTGGCTTGATTGTGCGGAATTAAAACGCGGCGCAAGATCGCACGCATTCTTGCAACAAGTTCGCGCGGAGGGCAGGGCTTTGGAACGTAATCGTCGGCGCCTAGCTCAAGACCTACGATACGATCAACGGGGTCGCCTTTTCCAGTGAGCATTAAAACGGGGGTGTCATATTTTTGGCGGATTTCAGCAAGGACCTCTGTGCCACTCATTCCTGGCATCATCACATCTAAGACAATCAAGTCAAAGCATTCGTTAGTGAGGCGCTCAAGGGCAGTTTTGCCGTCGCCCGCGTAGCTTACGCAAAAGCCTTCGAGCATCAAGTAGTCAACTAAAAGGGAGACTAAGTCTTTGTCATCATCAACAATCAAAATTTTGGGGCTCTCTAAACTCATGAAATTCTCCCTAAAAAGGAAATGTTCCAATATAGCGACGGAAAGCATCATTGCACGAATAAAAATCTTTCGTGGCTAGACACACGGTTCGGTGCATCTCTTTTCACTTCTTTACATTTCTCGGACATGTCTTTACCAAGCGAATGAGTAGATTTCGAACTAAAGAAATTTTCTTTATAGAGACCGACGATGCAAATCCCGAAATTCTCGAAAACTCTGGTTGCGCTTGCGGCAGTAAGCCTACTTCTCACGGGCTGTGCCACTTCGCTACAGATGACTGAAGTTGAGCAAAAGGCCGTGGGAACGAGCTGGAATGCTTCTCTTCCAACGAGCGCCTCTCCTAGTGTTGAAGACGCCAAAGCTTGGTGGGCCTCGTGGAACGACCCAGAGTTAACGCGCCTTATCAATATTGCTTTGGAAGCCAACACCGATATTCGTGTCGCGATGGCCAATTTAAAGGCGGC
>CAVEMY010000088.1:0-2617 GCA_963617005.1 Parabacteroides distasonis
ATTGTGTCCCGTATCACAACGCCTTTCAGTTACCTTAAACACAACTGAATTCAGCTCACATTCAGACAGCTTTCAGCAACTTGAAACGAAACTATTCAGCTATCTTTCAGCTACCTTAATTAAACTCACATTCAGCTATCTTTCAGTTACTTGAGTCCTGCTACCTTAATTCACCTTACATTCAGCTACCTTAAAACCACCCAAACGCAAAAAGCCCACGGCGAGATAACCCGCCGTGGGCTTGTGTGGAGCTGCCTAGGGTGCTTACCCTTGCGCCTGCCTAGTCGATATCGTCAGTATCCATATCAACCGGGCTGCCATCCTCATTCTCAAGCAGAATCGCGTTGGCGATGAACGTATCAAAATCCATCATATAAACCTTGAAACTATCGGTGACGCGGACCTGCACACCCTCGCCGAACTCACGCACGGCGCGGGACTTGCAAAGACGCTCACCTAAACCGCCCAACACGTCAAACTCACCAACCTTAACAACTTGCATCGTGTCAAAATCCGCCTTGAAAACGTCAACGTGGGTATTCTTGACTTGCTTCTTAATCGAACGTGCCATTTTTGAACCCTTCTCAAAAATCGGTTGAGCCTATCCCAACCGCCTAATAACTAGCTTAACACAACCAACGCCAAAAGACTAGCGCCGATTAATACCGTACATGGCATAAGCCAACACGGCTTTATCCTCCTGCTTCTCAAGCGTGGTCAAGAGCTCTTCTAACGTATCCGCCGGGGGAACGATAAAGAACCTCCCCAACGGGCTAGTACCGTCAAACAAATAACCTCCCTCGCCGCACGCATTGAAAAGCTTGTGAACAAATCCCAACTCATACGAATTGCCGTTGTCCAAAAATATAGCGTCGCCAACATACGCGCGGCGATAAAGGTGGATCCCGTCAAGCGTAACCAATCCATCAACTTCAAACGGTTCATCTACAGTGTTAACGTAAATCATGCCTAAAACCTACCTTTCAAACGGGTCATAATCGTCTTTGTGCGCCCGGTTATAGTCGCTCACTATCTTCTCAAGCCTATGGCGTTCGCGCTGCCATTTAAGGCGCTCACGGCGTTGCATAGCGGCGCCCACAAGGGCAACGACAACATAAGCACCCACATACACGCCAAAGACAATCAAAAGACACTCTAATCTATCCCACCACGTATAATAAGCGCCCACGTTATACCTGCTTTCCATGTTGACCGTTGACCCAAATATCAGCGCCGTTATAGTACCCGTTCCACGGCGTAAATGTCTGGTAGAACCATAGCTCATGACGTGGAACGCCGTCATATTCGCTTAACTTTTTGATGTGAACTTTGTCAAAAAGCACCGAATAATTGAGCGTGAAGCCGCTATTGCGGTAACCCGCGCCGTTGGCGCTGTAGAACTTACCTAGCGCCGTTTTACCCGCGCTACCCGCATACTCACGCAAGAAGCGCGTTACTTGCTTGCAAGTGGTCACAGAACAACGCGCGGCGGGCGCTAGAGTTACTTCTGTGATTGCGTCAAAATTCGCCGTCTTGCGCCGTTTCACACGCGCTACGGGCGTACAGTAGCTAACCAGCTCATAGATTGTGCAACGGGATTTGTCGTTGCGAATCTCATTAACGAACGCGTTGCACCCGTGGAATTGCTTGCTGCTCAAAACCGTCTCATTAATCATCTGAATCACCGCTCAACCATTCCGCGAAAGTTTGCCCGTCTAAATCCAAGTCCCAACATTCACCGAATGAATAAGTTAGGAAACTAACTAATTCATCGTTCGACCAATAATTAGATACCTCATTCAAGATATCAACGCCACAATCTCGCATGTAGCATAATGCGCCGTACGGTGTATAGCCGTGTTCGTCTAGGTACATTGCAAAGTTTCGTTCTGTGTTCGTCATTGTTTTTACCTGTTCTTCTTGTTGTGGTTTCACGTGAAACAACTAATAGCAAACAACACGCGCGATTGAACCGTTGACCCTAACAAGGGCAACATTTAACGCAAGCTTTTTATAAAGCTCCATAGCGCGCACAGCTTTGTTGATTGTTACCCGGTTAGAAGTGTCAAACGGCAACACCCTTACAGCGTTACCGTTTACAAACACAACCATATCACCGTTGCTAATACGCAACTTAGACACATCGACACGCTGACCAACATGCACATCGTTAACGTTCATTTTAGTACTCCCGTTCTAGCGCTATCCGGGGCCGCGCTATCGCCCACGCGAATAATCTATCAGTTTTTTCACCGTGAGTATACCCACAACAAAAAAAATATTTTCACCGACAAAATCCTACCGTTCACCGAATACAACTTGACAATACCGTTCACCGACAAATTCCTACCGTTCACCGGAAACCACTTGACTGAAAACGTTCTCATATGGTAGGGAGGGGGGTACATTTTGGAGCCCTATATTAATGCACGCGCGCGCGTGTATACGCGAAAAGGGGAACCGGTTCGAGAACCGATTCCCCTGCCCAAGCTCGCTCAATTTTAACGAACTGATTATGAAATAACTAACTATCGCGAATCAAAGCTTGAAAAATAAGTTACCGCCAAAATCCCTTATTCAGCGAGTGCTGAATATTGTACGCGGTCGTAGGCCCGCA
>CAVEMY010000088.1:2705-5031 GCA_963617005.1 Parabacteroides distasonis
CACGATGTTGCCGTGGTCGGGGCCATCGGACTTGTTGTTGTTCGTCTCCACGATAGCGAGGTCACCGGGCTGCGCGTCCGCGATGGTGCGATTCGCGTGCTTGAGGGCAACGCTGGCACGGGCGCACGGGTAACCGGGCGCGGTAACGCCCGCCTGTTCCAGACACCACGATTGGAAGTAGATACAGTATTGCCCGTTCGGGTCACCGTAGTAGCGACCGAACTTGCTACCTGGCTCAGGGTCGGACTTCTTGCTGTAGCCTAGTTGGGAACGGGCGATGGATAGGAGGGTGGATGGGGTTGGCATGATGTGGCTCCTTTACTTAAGGCTTCTTTCAGGCCTGCGCAACGCAAGCCCAAAAGAAGCCAATTTTGCTATGTCAGTGTTTCACGTGAAACAAATTACGCGCAACTAAACATCTGTACTTTTTTAGTGGTGGATGTGTCAGCAGAGTACTCATAAACTTTTACATTATCTCTAAAAATAGTTATATTACTACCGTTAATCATTATTACAAAAACGTGGCCGCCTGTCATGTGAGTAGTAGTCCAGTTTTCTACGCCTGGCGTGAATATTAAAGTTTTGTAACCAGCGTTTAGTTCATTAATTGCCGTATTGATTTTTAAGCAAACACTTTTAAGGCCGTAACTCCATGCATTACTAGTGAAGCCGCCGAGTTTATTAAAAGTTGCAATATCTTGCGGCCCAAGTTTATACGTTCCAAAAGCATCATTTGTGTAAAGGCCATTTCCTGCAATTACGCGCGGTATATATGAGATGCTAGAGCCTGCAAGGTCGTACCATTTTCCAACAAAAGTTTGATACGCGCTTGCTGGATTGTTAGGATATGCGGAATCAACCGCCGCATAGCTAGCAAAAGTCGGAAGCGTATAAGCCCGGTCGATATCTATTATGGCAAAGCTATTTAACGCCTTATAACCCAAATTAATTTCAAAAAATTGTGAGCCTGTGCCAATTCTACGGGTAATAGTAACTGCTAAGTCACTAGATGCGGCAACGCGCACATAGCTTCTAAGAATTGCGTAAAATTGATACGCAAATAGTGCCGTCATTCCCTTAGAAACTGCAACGGTTGTTCCGTAACTTAAATTCTTTAGATGTGACAATAGCGTAAAGATTGGCCATTTAGTAAATTCTTCAATGTCGGTACCGTTTTGCGCGTCTGCATCAAGACAATCGTAAAATCCACTTGGGGCCGTGATTGCAAATTCTGTGTTGGATTTAACACAGCCGTCAATAATTTCAAAGCTCGTAAGAGAATTGTTTAGCGTAAGCGGTTTAATAGACGGATTTTGTCTTATATACCGTCTAAAATATCTTGTGTCTTGCGAAATCTCGCTCCAAGTTTTGCCCTCAGCAGATTCTCTAGTGGCGTAAGCTGCATTCATTGAAAATTGATTAATAAATTTATAAGAATCCCAAGTATTTGCGCCGTGGTGCGGCCACTGAATTAAATCGGCGTGGCCTATAGTAGTGTATTTATTTTGTGCCGTCCAATAAATATCACCACAATTTACATAAGTGCTATTCTCATATTCAATTTTAGCAACCAGCGAGAAAATATTAAGTTCGCTATAAGTGCTATACGATGTAATGTTGCTAGTGTTTGTGTTGTAAAAAGTAATCTTTGTGCCGCCAAATGTAACAGACGCATTATCAGTCGGCACTTTAACAGTGCTGCCAAGTGACTTTGCAGCCGCCAAACCCTTGGTATAATCGCTGTATTCCGCAAAGGTTGAAGCCGGGGCCATTTGCACATAAATAGGCGTTGAGCTGCTAATATAGGTTTTAAGCGCCGCAATTGTGTTAATTGTATATTCGATGTGGTCACCGTGCATGTGCGTAAAGATAACGTAATCGAGCTTCGTTACGCCAAGCGTTTTAAGCTGTGCGACTGTAGCGGCTACCATGTTTTGCCCGCAGTCGATAACACCAACTTTATCTGTTACTACTATATTAGAAGTCGTGTTTGTAACAGTTGAGCCTGCATAAGGACAGTAAATTTTGATTGCCTTATTTTTGTTAATGTAGTTGTTTAAGTTACTAGCGTTAGTAGACTCAGCGGCCTTAGCCCTGGTAATCTCAGCATTAAGATTAGTCGTAAGAGTAGACTCAGCACCCTTAGCCCTGGTCACCTCAGTATTAAGATTAGTCGTGAGGGTAGACTCAGCGGCCTTAGCCCTCGTAATCTCTGCATTGAGGTTTTTGGTAAGGGTGTTGTCGGCTGCAATTCGATTCGTTACTTCAGCAGCGATATCCTTAGCGTTCTGGGTAATCTTACCGTCATGCGCCTGAACTTCCTTGC
>CAVEMY010000089.1:0-4957 GCA_963617005.1 Parabacteroides distasonis
AACCTCTTGCGCCTTATCGAAAATTCTTTAACAGTCTCGTAGCTAGTGGTGGATCTTGGTGAGTTCCCCGTGATGCACGGGTTCGTGCGCGGGCTCTCTATGAAACTTCTTTAAGATTTCATCAGGCAATTGCGCTAAGACAATCGCAAAGCCCATTAAGACGCATCCGCCAATCTCTCTTAATGTGAGAGCTTGATTAAGAAGCACCCAGCCTGCTAAGACGCCCACAACGGACTCTAAACTCATAATAAGACTTGCGACCGTTGGGTTTAAATCCCGTTGCCCAATAATCTGCAAGGTGTAAGCCACAGCGCTACTTAGGATACCCGCGTAAAGGATTGGGGCGGCACCTGCAATGATGTTTTCGAGGCGAACGGTTTCAAAAATAAGGGCGCCCGTTGAAGCGACAATCGAGCAAAATAAAAACTGAATGCAGCTCATACGGATTGCATCGAGTCCATAGGAGACGCGATCGATTGTCAGAATGTGACCGGCAAAGCACACGGCGCCACAAAGCATAATCGCATCACCAAACTGGATTGTGAAACTCGTTTCTGTGACGCAAAGAAAGAAGAGGCCAACAAGCGCAAAGGGCACAGCGCAAATCGCAAGCACCGTGGGCTTTTTACCAAAGAGAATGGCGCCAATCGGAACAAAGGTAATGTAGAGGCTCGAAATAAAGCTTGCTTTCCCCACCGTTGTCCAAAGGAGTCCAAACTGCTGAAAAAGCGTACCAGAAACGAGAAAGAACCCACAGGCAATGCCTGCAAACCAAAGCTTTTTCTCTTTCCAGCGGCTCATAAAGGAAACTTTCTGATGTCCGCCTTTACTTGGTTCAAAGCGATCGAAAAGACCGGCTAAGAAAAAAAGCGTGATAAACGCCAAAATCGAACGCGAAGCCGTAAATGTGAGGGGCCCCACATAATTGTTGCCCACCGATTGTGCAACAAAGGCTAGCCCCCAGATGGTCGCTGTAATCACGAGAAACATCGACCGAATAAATTGGATTCGCATAGGTGAAAAAAAGCGGCGCCTTCAATAATAGACGCCGCTCTTAAGTTGGGTTAGAGGGGGTCGCCAGAGAGAATTAACATACGCGCGATTTCCGCGGCGTTATGAATTCCAAGTTTACGGTACGCAGCACCGCGGTGAACCTGAACGGTCTTTTCGCTAATGTTAAGCGTATCGGCAAGGGCCTTGTTGCTCATGCCTTGTGCGACCATGCGAATCACTTCACGTTCGCGCGCTGTGAGGTTTTCTAAGCGGCTCTTAAAGTTCGAGAGTTCGCTTTCGTTTCTGCGACGCAAAAGGTTCGTGGAAACCGCTTTGCTAATCGCATTCAAGAGTCTCTGATCGTCAACGGGCTTTTGTAAGAAGTCCACGGCACCAATCTTTAATGTGTGCACCGCCATATCAATATCGCCGTGACCGGAAATAAAGATAATCGGAAGATCGACCTTCAACTTAATTAAGCGGTCCTGCAGCTCCAAACCACTCATACGCGGCATTCTCACATCGAGAACAATGCAGCCTGGGCGGTGAAAGTCGTTGCTCGAAAGAAAATCCAAGGCATCCGAATAGGTGACAACATTCCACCCTTCGCCTTCAATCAAAAATGCCCACGAACGACGCATCGCATCGTCATCATCAATCACACGCACTAAAGGTCTTAGCTCTTGCATCCTCATTCTCCAAAAGGTGGTAACGAGCAATTCTTTCACAGAACTACATTGTTTTCCATAAGGAAAAGGGCTTATTTCACTTGTCTATTGCTTTATGGATGAAGCTTTTTTAGCAGGAAATCGGCCATTTCATCAACTTTGATGAGTTCTTTTTTGTCCATCGCGGTGCGATCTGTGTACTCGACTTCGCCGTTTTTAAGTCCCCTGTCACCCACAACCACGCGGTGCGGCACACCGATTAATTCCCAATCGGCAAACATGACACCAGCTCTTACCTCGCGGTCATCGAGAATCACATCAACGCCTCGTGCGGCGAGTTCATCGTGAAGTTTCGTGGCAGCTTCTCGGACGGCTTCGCTTTTGGCCATTCCCATCGGGCAAATGACAACTTCAAAGGGAGCAATCTGCGCGGGCCACATCATGCCTTTCTCATCATGGCGCTGTTCGATCGCGGCTCCTAATAGACGCGTCACACCAATGCCGTAGCAGCCCATTTCGATTACACGCGGCTTCCCTGTCTCATCAAGGAATGTCGCGTTCATCGCCTCAGAGTATTTGGTGCCAAGATAGAAAACGTGGCCAACTTCAATGCCGCGCTGCAGAGCTAAGACGCCCTTACCATCAGGGCTCTTGTCGCCCGCGACAACATTACGAAGGTCAGCGACCTTGGGTTCAGGTAAGTCGCGCCCGAAATTCACGCCCGTATAGTGAAAGCCTGTTTCATTGGCCCCGCAGCAGAAGTCACTCATATCCGCCACGGTCTTATCGGCGTAAACAACGACATCCTCGCGAATGCCAATGGGCCCCAAAGAACCAGGATTGGCGCCATTAAAGTGCTCAGCGATTTCGGCTTCTGTGGCAAAACGGAAACCATCACTTAATTCAGGCAATTTCCCGGCCTTTACTTCATTTAACTCGTGGTCTGCACGCAAAAGAACAAGAACAATCTGCGCGGGTAGGGGATTGCCGTTTACGTCTGCCTTATCCTCGGCTAAGACAATCGACTTCACACAACGCAATAAATCAATGCCTAAGAAGGGGGCGACGTCCTCGCACTTTTCTTTCCCTGGAGTCGCGTTCTTTTTTAATTCTTCTTTCGGCCCATGGCGGCCATCCAAAACGGAACCGGCTTCAGCGAGCTCAATATTTGCCGCATAGTCGCTCGTTGGGCAGTAGCAAATGAGGTCTTCACCCACATCAGCGATCACTTGGAATTCGTGAGAGCGCGAGCCCCCGATCGCTCCCGTATCGGCGCGAACGGCACGAAACGTCAATCCTAAGCGAGAGAAGATCTTCTGGTAGGCCCCGTACATGATGTCATAGCTTTTTCCTGCGGCTTCGCTATCGCGGTCAAAGCTATAGGCATCCTTCATAATGAATTCGCGAGCGCGCATCACGCCAAAGCGGGGGCGGCGTTCATCGCGAAATTTCGTACGGATTTGAAATAGATTAATCGGAAGCTCTCGCCAACTCTTAATTTCCGAGCGAACCACATCGGTGATCACTTCTTCGCTAGTTGGCTGAATGACAAAGTCGCGCATGTGGCGATCTTTAAAGCGTAAGAGTTCGGGCCCATATTTCTTCCAACGCCCCGATTCTTCCCAGAGTTCTGCGGGCTGCACAATCGGCATTGAAAGTTCAATTGACCCGGCGCGCTCCATTTCTTCACGAATAATCCGTTCGATTTTCTTCACGATTCTGAGTCCCATTGGCATAATCGTGTAAACGCCAGCGGCGAGTTTTTTAATGAGACCGGCTCGAATCGATAGGACTTGACTTGGAATCTCCGCATCTGCTGGAGCTTCTTTTAACGTAGAAATGAAAAATTGACTAGCGCGCATAGTGTCTCTTTTCAATAAAAATAAAGGGCAAAAACCCTAAAAAGCGTAAGATACGAGATTCTAAACAAACCGAAGAGGAAATTCCCTTTTGACCGATACGAAACCCATCCAATCCGCCAAGCCTCGTAGCCTCAGAGAAAATCTACGGGAAAAGGGCTATTTGCCAACAGCCAAAGAACTGTGGTCTTTTTTAGTTGAGCGACTTTTTGAGATTCGCTTAACGGAAACCGCGTCTACCATGACCTTGGCAACGATTCTCGGTATCGTTCCGCTTCTTGCGATTACGTTGGCGGTCTTTGCGGCGTTTCCGGCGTTTTCTGGCGAACGTGAAGCACTCGAAAACTTGATTCTCACAAGCTTTATTCCTGAGCAGTACTCTGAGGTCATCCTTTCTCACCTGCGCGAATTTAGCTATCACGCAGCGGGCCTTACCACCTTCGGTATCGTAGGTCTCCTTTTAACTGGTCTCCTACTGATTCATAAGCTCTTTGTGACAATCAATCGCATTTTCCACATCCGTCACTTAAAGTCCTTGCCGCAACGTGTGCTTCTTTACTGGGCGCTTGTGACAGTAGGTCCCATATCGATGGCAGTGAGCGTTTCTTTCACCGGTCACATTGCAGCCCTTACGCTAGAAGGAACGGATCCTGGGATTTCGCGCTTTTTCTATAGCGTCGGCATCATGCTCTTGCAAACGATTGCCTATGCTGCCGTTTACGTTTATGTCCCTAATTGCATCGTTCGCTTTCGAGACGCTTTGATTAGCGGCTTTGTGGTGAGTCTCGCAAGTTTGGTTGTAAAGCGCCTATTTGCGCATTACGTTGCGGTTGGCACGTTTTCAAGTATTTATGGGGCTTTCGCGGCAATCCCCGTGTTCTTCCTTTGGATTTATGTGGCGTGGTATCTCTTTTTTGCGGGAGCCGCGATGACGGCTGTGTTGCCGCAATTGTTGGTTGGTCGCGCACAAGATCACTTTAAAGCAGGGAACTCTTTTTATACGGCTTTGGCCTTTATTGAGTGCTTTTTAAAAGAAAAGAGAAAAACCGGTGTTGCGATACTGACTGTCACTGACCTAAGCGAAAGGACCGATACGGTCAATCAAGAAGTCCGCGCCGTTTTAGATCTCTTAGCCGATATTAATTACGTGAAACCGATCGATGACGGGAAGACGGAAGAATCTTGGGCTCTACTAGCTGACCCTGCTACAGCAACCATCCTTCCCGTTTTTAAAGCCTTCGTTTTGGATGATACGAATCGCTTAGTTACGGACACAACGTCAATCGAAGTCTTTAATGGAAAAGTGATGAACTCTCTTGCGCTTAATACGCCGCTAATGGAAGTCTTTTCACAAAAATAAGGTAACGAAATGGCCTTTGACACCATCCTTTCTTTAGATACAGCAACCGAAGCTGTGACTGTGGCTCTTTTAAAGGG
>CAVEMY010000090.1:0-4454 GCA_963617005.1 Parabacteroides distasonis
TATATCTCCTCAAATGCCTTGCAGGTGTTTGGAAGGTATTTCTTTATCAATTCGTATTGCTCTTGGTTCTTCATCGATTTCGCACTGAATGCCTCGGCGAAGAATTCCGTGGCTTGGTTTTTGTCATCGCTTTTCCAATAAGTCTCTCCGTGTCCACATCCTGAGAAGCCTTTTTCTTTTGGGTTTTGTGCCTCATACATATCGCTTAAGCTGGAATATTTCTCATCTATTATTTTCGTTTGCTCTAAGCCAACGCCTTTTGCGTTATCGATTTCCTTTTTGTAATCGGCAAGGAGCCTTTTTCTCACTTTCTCATCGAATTCGCCTCTCAATGTCTCATTGAGCGTTTTTCCGCTTGATGTCACGTAATCATAAGACAATAAGTTTTTTGATTTTCGCTCGCTTTTATAGAAACCATAATCATAAAGCGTTTTCGTTTCGCCAACGCTGTATAAATAATCAACTGCGTGTCCGAATTCGTGGAACATCACGTTTTGAATGTTGTTATAATCCGAAACGGCATGTCTATCTTTCGCCACGAATACTGAAGGATAATATCCGCTTGGGCTAAAATAAGTTCTTCCATCATATTCGAATTTGCATACGACTTTTTGGGGAATGTTCTCGATTATCTTCTTTGAGGTCTCGTTCCCAGTGTCCCACGCTTCCTTGAATTCTTTCTTCAGGGTGTCTTCGAGTCTCGATTTCTCAATCTCTTTTGCGATGTCGTTTTGACCCTTTTCCTCGGTTGCCGTTACCTGAACGCTTGGGGTCTCAGGCTTTTTCTTTGTGTCTTCAGGCTTCTTTGTCTCAAAGCCTTTTTTAAGCCCATCCTCAAGTTTCGCTCGGTGGTAATTGATATTTGAGCCTGTGTCGTTGTCCCCATATTGTCCGCCAGCTGGGTGACCTTCTGGCACGTAGTTTTGCAAATCTCCTGCGTGGTTTAATTTCTTTGGCATAGTCTTTTGATCCTCTAACACAATTTTAGAGGCTTTGCGAAAAAAAACAACCCCACATTTTGTGAGGTTGCTTTCAAACTTATTGACCTAGGCTATAAAGATTGTCGCTTATTCGGTTGGCAAGGTGACTTCGCCAGATACTGCGATGATGGAGTTTGTTCCATCAACTAAGGCAAAGTATTCCTTTGTCGCACTTGCGGCTGTGGTGAACGCTTCGCCATCTTCGACAACATTGTTGAGTTGGGTGGCGGTTGCGGTTGCACCTAAGGTGAAGGCGGTTGTTCCCCAAATGACCTTGCCTAATTTTCCAGCAGGTGCGGTGAAGTGGGCTGCTAAGATATAGGTGTTGGCGACTGGTGATTTCTCAAGGGCGACTGAGAGGGTTGAGGCTTTCTTTGTCGCTTCGGTCGTGGAGACTGAGACATATGTTCCGCAAATCTTGTTCTTTGGGATGAAGCAATCGTGGTAGATGCGGACATTGACTTTGTAGCCATCGAAATCTTGGTTGACTTCAGGGGAGAAGATTTTGGATTTCTCGAGTTTGACTACTGGGACAACGCAGCGTTTGGAGCAAATGATGTAGTTGAGTGCTTTTGCTCCTGATGCAGGTGCATAGCCATTGTCGCCGACAACGATTTTGTCAATGAAGCGTGAGGATGGGACTGCGATTAAAGGCTTGTCCTCATAGGCACGGAATTTGAATGAAACGTTTCTTTCGGTCTTGTAGTCAAGAACGGAGATGTATTTTTGGATTTCCTCGGAGTTCTTTGTGAGGGTTTCGACCGTTGGCGAAACGAAGATGAGTTGGTCTTCTTCAGGGACTTCGTGGTCTTTGAGCCATTCGATGCCGCGGTTGAAGCAATGGATGATTTCGTTATCATCGCCTTTTGTTGCGTTAGGGGTTTCAACGACTTTGTTGCCCATTGATGTGTAAGCTGCTCCAGCAATGCGTGCGAAGCGGACTGCATCGACTTCAGGGACTACTTGGGTTCTTAAGAATTCTTTGAGGACATTGGCAATCATCAAGCCTGCTGTTTCCTCATCATCCATTTCATCGATTTGGAATTGCTTTCCACGGTCGTATGCTAAGGAATAGATTTGCCAATGGGCTTGCGTGCTTCCTACTTTGTAGCCATCGCCGTGGACACCTGCTGCATTGTAGTTGCTTCTTCCAGAATCGGCGGTTGCTGAGTTTGCTCTGTAGTAGTTGGAAAGACCATCCATAACGATGTCGAGGATTTCGACTTTCCCAGCTTTGTTGAAATTGAGGTTGAGCCATTTCTTGCTTAATTCGAGAACGGCTGTTTTTGACTCCGTCGCTAACACAGTGTCGAGTGCTTCGGTGGAGTATTTGGTAATGGTGTCGATAACGTTTGCCATTTTGTGTTTTCTCCTTTGGTTTTAGATTTTAACGAACGAATTTGTCAAATCCGAACAAGCGTAACGCTGCATCCTCATCGCTTTCTCTCTTGCTTTGGGTCTTTTCGGCTCCCATAGGCACGATTGTCGTGCTTTTGGCTTGCTGCGGCTGCCATTCAGGGTGCGTTCCGAGGGCTTCTTTGAGGTTTTCCTCATTGAGTTCGAGACCCTTGCCTTTGAAATAGGTTCGGACATCATCTTGCTTGTCTTCTAAGACATTGTTTTTTGAAAGCGTGAATTGCTCCTTGTAGGCTTTCAGCTCGCTTTCCAAACCATCGTATTTTTCCTTTAATTCATCGTATGATTTGGATTTGCCGACAAGTTCATCGAGTTCTTCCTCATTCTTGGTGCCGTATTTCTTGCAAATGCCATCGTTGGCTTTTTTCAGGCGTTCGCGGACTATCTCGTTGACTTGCTCTTGCGTGAAAGTCTTGGGAGCGTTTGGGACTTCTTCCCCTTGCGTATCGCTTCCGTTTTCCGCATTGGGCGTTTCGGTCGCCGTGGTCTCGACCGTTTCTTCATTTCCCACGTTTTGTGTTTCTTCGTTGTCCATTTGAAAGTATTACCTCGTTTCTTAGTGACCCCATTATAAACTTCTTAAAAAAAGAAAACAAGCCCAATGGGGGCTGGGCTTGCTTCTGTAAAGGAATTTAACGCAATGCGTTGTGACAACGCAAACACATTCTAGGGATATGGGTTCACTTTGTCAAGGTGGAGAGGAACCTCTTCCATTTCGAAATCAGTCTTTTATCCTTCTCAATGTAACTCTCAAGAAGCCCCGTGGGGTTCTTTGCGTAAAGTTTTTGGTGGTATTCCAAACGCTCCTCGTATTTGCGTATGATTGCCTTTGCGTTCTCTTTGGTATACCAATCGGCTTTCGTGCTGTGCCTTAATGTTTGCCCATCATCCCTCTTTCCCACTGCGTGTATCATATCGTGGTCTTGCAGGAGTTCCTCAACGCTCGCACCGCTCATCGCCTCGCTTGCCGATATGCGTGTGAGATAGTGTCGGCAATTAGGTCTCGTAATCATCCACACAGGACGGTTCAAGATCCATTGCAAGGAGTTCAACTCATTGTCGGCGATGAAGGCGAGGACTTTCTCCCTTGCTTCATCATCCTTGACATACCTTCTCCAAAATCTGTCGTAGTAGAGTTTCCCTTGCCATACCTCGTGGTCTTCGGCACAGTCCATATGCTTGGAGCAAAGATAGAAGATTTTGGCTTCGGTGTTGGAGCCCTTATCTTCCTTGAGGTATTTGTCAATCAGCTTTCGCTTCTCCTCAATCTCAATCTTTTTCGCTTCCTCGTTGCCTATCTTGCTCGTTTGGTCAAACGCATTGGCTTTGTTCAAAGCCTTATAAGCCCATTCGCCAAGTTCCTCTTTCGTGGGGGCTTGGTCTTTCTTGCCATCTTCCCTTGCCTTTATGGGAAATGCCAACGCAAAAACCGCTTGCTTGGCTTTCAGCTCCTTTGCGAGCCTTAGGCAATATCTCTCAAGGGGCTTGCTTTGGGGAAGCCCCATTTTCAGGTTCAGGGCTTTAATCTTCCTTATGCGTTTTATCAGGGTTCTCAAGTCCTCGTTTAGGCTCAAGCCCTCGTAAATCTCAGCGATGTAGTTGTTGCTTGCCAGTCTCAAGCGGTGAAGCGTTTTCCTCTTCATCGCCCATATCATCGACCATCTCCTGTCCATCTTCCTTATCTCCTCCGAATGCGTTAAGGGTCAAATCATCCTCACGCTTCTTGTTCGCCTTGAGGGCTGCAATTTCCTGCTCTTTCTCCTTCTTGCTCAAACTGTCGCCGTATAATCTCTCGACAAAGAACTCATCGCTTATCGCCCCCGCTTGCCACAAAGGCAATAAGGTCTTGCTAAGGCTCTCAAAGGATGGGTTTGCGAACTCGCTGTATTTCACGGACACATCGAAATCATCCAAAGGAAGCGAGCCAGTTTGCATATAGGCGGTCATAGCCCATAGGATGGAAACGAGTTCCCTTAGGATTCGGCTTTCCTCGCTGATTATGTTGTTGCGTGTCATAATCGTGACTTTTTCCTTTTCCCTTTGTGCCTCGGCATTGTC
>CAVEMY010000091.1:0-4347 GCA_963617005.1 Parabacteroides distasonis
CCAAAACAGTGTGTGGACTCAAAAAATCAAGGAAGGCGATTATAGGGCAAAGCTCTGCCCGAGACAAGTTTAAAACAGAGCTTCTTTTAATTCGTTTGATTTTTAAGAAACAAATCCCGTAACATCAAGATGTAGGGAAATCTACTTACGTTGTTCTCACGAGGTAGCGCCATGCTTTCACTAACACATCTGAAAACATTTCTAACTGCTGTACGGTTTCGCAGTTTTACCCGTGCTGCCGTTGAACTCGCACTCACACAACCAGCGGTAAGTGCCCACATTGCTCTACTCGAGCAAGAGTTTGGATGTGCCCTCTTTAACCGCACAGGGCGTCGCGTTGTCCTCACTGACGCAGGGCGTGCTCTTGAAAAAGGAGCGAAAGAAATCTTCGAGCGCATTGAAACAGTCCGTAGCGAAATCGACGATTTAGGTCACATGAAAGGAGGAACGATTAGCATCGGTGCCTCACGTATCGTGGGCGTTTATATGCTGCCTCGTGTTTTGATGCACTTTCGCGACCACTATCCCGATGTGGAGATGAAGATTTATATCCACTCAGCTCACACGATTAAATTGCAAGTCGAAGATAACGCCTTTGATTTAGGAATTGTCGGAGAAGGCGGCCCCATTGATTCAGAAAATGTCGGTGTCACCCCGATTGGAGAAGACCATCTTGTGATTGTGGTTCCGCCAAAACACCCATTCGCCCAGCGCGAGAGTCTTACGATTGCCGATATTCGCAATGAGACATTCATTATGTCTGGGCGCTTAACGGCTTCGCAACAAAGTCTTAAAGCGCAACTTGCAGCTATCGGCCTTCATTTCAAAAGTCCCCTAACCATTGATGACGCAGGAGCGATTAAACGCGCCGTTTTACAAGGAGCAGGACTCGCGATTCTTTCGCGCGCCGTTGTCGAGCAAGAAGTCATTGAGGGAAAACTTGCCGCACTCGAACTCTCTGACTATCCCTTAAGACGCAAGATTCTTCTTTTGTGGAGAAAGGATCGTCGCTTTTCGAGAAACGCCGAGACCTTCATGCGGTTTGTTCGCGAAGCCTTCTCAGAGAAGCGATCTAGCATCAATAAAAATTCATGATGCGATAAATCAGGTTTCGCCTCATTTTGTGGCACCTTAAACACATACATTTGGGGGAGAGTCCGAGAAAGGCAGTCACGCCGAAATCGGAAAACTTCACGAGGTGTGTCCTATGAGTCCCACAACCACGAGTACCGCACAAGCAAAGGACTTCGATCCTTTGGACATGAACAGTTATTCCCTTAATAAGATGCCGAAAAAGGCACTGACACCTGTTGGTCGCTTTTTCCGGGTTTGGGGCATTCCGATAGCCGCTATTCTCTTCGCCGTTAGCGCCTATTTCGTGCAATTTCCCATCTTAAATGTCAAACAGCAGATTATGTTTGGCCTTTTTGCCACGGCGCTTTTCCTTTGGGTAAGCGAAACCGTTCCCAACTATGTGACATCGATGTTACTGATTTGCGGATTGGTTTTAACGGGCATTTTGAAAGCAAAGCCTGCGATGGCAACCTTAGGCGACCCAGTTATCTGGTTGAATATCTCAGCTTTCGTCATGGCTAGCGCCATGGTCAAAACCGATCTCGTTAAGCGCGTCGCTCTGTGGCTTATCCTGCGCTACGGAAAGAATGCGAGCACCATCTTCTTGACCTTCCTAGCAATCAACATGATTCTTGCCGCTTTCATTAACGCCACTGCCGCAAAGGCCGCGTTGATGATGCCGCTTTTTATGGTTGTTTCTGCTGTGTACGGCGCCCCAGGTACCGATACGACCAATAACTTTGCGCGTAACCTCGTTTTACATAACTTGGTAATGATTAACGCAAGTTGCAACACCTTTATGACGGGTTCTGGCGCTAACCTCATCGGTGTTGCCATTCTCGCTGGCGCTGGCGTTTCAGTCTTTTACTTTGACTGGTTAGCCGCAGGGCTACCGCTTGTTCTTGCCTTCGGAATCATCTCCTACATTATTGGCGTTCGCTTTGTCTTTCCTCTCACAAAAGAAGATAAAGAACCCAAGTTAGCCGGCGGTCGCGAAGCGCTTGCCAAGGCCTATGCTGAATTAGGTCCCGTAAAGAAAAACGAACTTAAAGCTGCTGTCGTTTTCCTCCTTGTCCTTCTTATTTGGGCCACAGATAAACTCCATGGGCTAAATGCCACGGTCGTTGCGATGTTAGGCGCCACAGTGATGCTTGCTCCGCAATTCAAACTGCTCTCTTGGAACGATGTGGATATCCCCTGGCATCTGATGATCTTCTCGGCGGGTGCTTACGCACTTGGAGCTGGCCTTACCGCCACGAAACTGATGAATGTTCTTGCTGTCGAAATGATGGAAAGCCTTGGCATGAGATCGATGGGGTTCTACACAATCTATGCCCTACTTACCGCAATCTTTATCGCTAGCCACTTTATTTTCCAAAGTAAGAACATGCGAACCATCATCTTTATGCCAATTGTGATTGGTATTGCGCAGACTTTGAAGATTGATATTCTTTCTCTCGCGCTCCCAGTTGCTCTTTGCATTAACGTTTGCTGGTCGCTTCCCTTTAACGCCAAACCCAATGCCATGCTCTATGGCACGAATAAGTACACGATGGGCGAATCCTTCCATTATGGATTCGTGATGTCGGTCCTTTACTGGTTATTACTCCTCCTTGCCGGCGGCACCTACTTTGCTTGGCTAGGTATCTGCCCAAGTTTCTTCTAATCTCCGACCCTCTAGCATGAGCACTCCTTGGCGGGCGAAAGCCCGCCTTTTTTCACTCTGAAAAACCAATAAAAAAACCTTATGGAATGGATTTAGATTCGCGACTTTTTTGCCCACCCTTACGCGTCAAAATCATCCACAGAAGTTAGGACTGCGATTCACATCTGAATCAACGCGTGCCGGAGGCGAGCAACCGGCTTACATCTCAGAGGATTTCATCATGGCAAAAGAAATTGAACGCAAATTCCTCGTCGTCGGTGACGCTTGGCGTGCCCTCGCGCAAGGTGTCCACTATCGTCAGGGTTATCTCAATAGCATCAAAGAACGCACTGTGCGCATTCGCACTGTTGGCGAAAAAGCTGTCCTCACAGTCAAAGGCCCAACAGTGGGTGTTACACGCATGGAATTCGAATATCAGATTCCGTATGACGATTGCGTTGCAATGCTCGAGAACTTGGCAGAACAACCGATTATCGAAAAGAAGCGCTACAAGATCCCGATGGGCGAATTCGTTTGGGAAATCGACGAGTTCTTCGGCGTTAACGAAGGTTTAATCGTTGCCGAAGTTGAACTCAAGAGCGAAGACCAGGCCTTTGAAAAGCCCGAGTGGATTGGTAAGGAAGTTTCCGGTGATCCGCGTTACTTTAACTCCAATCTTGTCGCTCATCCCTACAGCACCTGGAAAGACAAGGAATAAGGAGACACACTATGGCTGATAGCTATGCAAAAAACGTTGCGACCTCGAAAGAAGACGCATTAAAGCTCGTTCCTCGTGCTGAATTCCGAGTATTCGGTAAAGACATCATTAAGAGCGTAATCGAACACATGTGGTGCTGCAAAGCGCAGCTCTTTAAAGCTCGTGTGATGCCAGCTGAAACCTACATCCTTTCACGCCACACCAATGAGGCGAACGTCAAAGTGCGTGATGGCCTCTTGGATATCAAGACAAAAACTGGCGAAACACCCGAAGGCTTTGAAATCTTCCAGCCGCGCGGCAAATTCCAGTTCCCAGTTTCCCGTGAAGAACTTTCTGAAATCCTCACACATTTAAAGGTTACGATGGCACTCGATAAGCCCACGTATACCTTTGAGGAATTCTGCGACATGGTACGAGCCAATGCAGATATGGCATTGGTCACCGTCGAGAAGAAACGTTTCGGGTTTAGCGTCAACGGTGTTATCTGCGAGTACGCTCAAGTTTGGTTTAATGGCGCCTTAGTCGAAACCGCTTGCTGCGAAAGCGAGAACTATGACGCGATGAAGGGTGCAGTGGACGCCTTAGGCATTGGCGAGATGGCTAACACCAATTACCTTAAGGCCGCCAAGCACGTAATCGGCATGTAAGAGTCTGTCATTTATCTTCTCTCCTTGAATCCCGAGGCGCAGTTTGGCCTCGGGTTTTTTGTCAACTCAAGGCAAGAATCTAAAACTTCAATTTTGTGTCCAAAGATTATCTTGAGCGCATTTGCGCCTAAGATGGTTTCCCCTCACCAAAAACAAGAAATTTCACTTTGATTTTATTTAATTTTTCTCCTTCTGCTCTCTGCATCAACTTGAGCGCAAACGCGCTCAAGATAACAAATGACCCGTTTTTATCGTTGTAAGAT
>CAVEMY010000092.1:0-2988 GCA_963617005.1 Parabacteroides distasonis
CAAAACAAAACACACACTTCACGCCAAAAGGCGAAGCCGCTAGGTAGTTTTCCTCAAGAGCCAACAAAGCCCCACACCTATAATCAAACGACGTTAAGACTTTGGTCATAAACCACTCTTTATTTTTAGGAGAATCTCGTGAAACTTCGCTCTTTAGCGGTTGCTGTCGCTGCAACATCGGTATTACTTTCTCATGCTTCTATGGCAGCGACACTCACTTGGACAAGCGCTGGAGACATCCTTACCTTTGATATCCACGCGCAAAACGAAAATATGAATAATGCGGCGTGCGCTGAAGTCTACGAGGCCCTTTTGCGTTGGAATAAAGAGATGAAAGTGGAACCTTGTTTAGCAGTAAGCTACAAACGCGTTCCCGAAGGCTTTCTCTTTGAGTTGCGACGTGGAGTGAAGTTTCACGAAGGAGAAGACTTCACTGCTGACGACGTTGTCTTTTCCATTAATCGCGCTTTAACACCAAGAAGCCAATTTAAGGGAAGCGCCGCAGGAATCTTGGGCGCAGAAAAGAAGGGCCCGTATTCGGTTTTAGTTAAAACCGTTAACGGCTCTCCTGTCCTTTTAAACCAGATGACCGATTTACGGATTATGAGTCATTCTTGGGCTAAAAAGCACGATGCGATCGAACCGCAGGACTTTATTAATAAAAAGGAAGCCTATGCTGCGCGCCACGCCAATGGGACGGGCCCTTTTAAATTAAAGAGCCGAGAAGTGGATGTGAAAACTGTCTTTGTCGCAAACGACTCATGGTGGGATCAAAAGAACCGTAAGGGAAACGTCACAGAAGCGATTTACATGCCCATTCAGTCAGCGGCGACGAGAACTGCAGCGTTGTTATCGAACCAAGTGCAGTTTGTATTAGATCCCGCAACTCAAGACTTAGAGAGGTTAAAGAAAACAAGTGGCGTCAAAGTTCTTGAAGGGCCCGAGAACCGCGCCCTGATGGTGGCTTTAGATCAATATCGGGATGTTTCGCCTTACGTGAAAAGCAATAAAGGCGAACCCTTAACAAAGAATCCCTTCAAAGACGCTCGAGTGCGCGAAGCGTTAACGCTTGCTGTCAATCGCGCAGGGCTCGTGCGAAATGTGATGCGGGGGTCAGCGAAAGCCACAGGAACAATCGTTGCTTCAAACATTAATGGTTGGACAAAAGAGATTGGTGAAGTTCCAGCGTTTGACATTAAGAAAGCCAAAAAGCTTCTTTCTGACGCCGGTTACCCAGAAGGCTTTTCCTTTACTTTGGATACCCCAAACAATCGGTGGGTAAACGACGAAAACGTTTGTAAGGCCCTTGCTTCGATGTGGGCCAAGATTGGCATTAAAGTCAACGTTAATTCCATGCCACGCGCTCAGTATTTCCCGAAGGTTCTCTCTTTTGATACGAGTGCAGGATTGGTGGGTTGGGGGGCATCCACGTTTGACGCGTTGTATTCGCTTTCCTGCTTATCAGCGACATTTGATCCCAAGGGAGGCAATGGCATTAGTAACATCGGGAGAGTAAGCGACGCGAAGCTCGATAGTTTAATTAAGGCGATTGCCACAGAAGAGGATTCTGCTAAGAGGAATGCGTTAATTCATGAAGCGTTAACGCTAGAGAAAACCCAAAACTATCACATTGCCCTTTACGAGCAATATATCCCGTGGGCGATGCGTAGTCATGTGAATGTGATTCATAGACCTGACAATCGATTGACTCTCGAATGGGTAAAGGTAGAATAACTGCCGCACACGTGTTTTTGGGTTTAAAAAAACAAGACAAACCAGAATGACTACTAAGGCGGCACGGGGGTTAACTAGGATTTCCGTGCCGATTTCGTTTTTCGATGATCTCTTTTCTTGTTAAGCGCTTTTTCGAGGGTCTTTGCGTACTGATTGCCGTGGCGGCAGTTAGTTTCGTCCTCTTTCAGTTCGTGGGTGACCCAGTAAGCCAAATGCTTCCGATTGATGCAACGGTAGAAGATCGCGCGCGTCTTACCGCTGCCTTAGGACTAAATGACTCAGGCTGGGTGCAGTTTTGGCGCTTCATCAATAACGCCGTGCATGGGGACTTTGGGATATCGCTAAGACAAGCCACACCCGTTGCGGACCTTTTTGCCGCTAGGCTGCCAGCGACAATTGAACTTGCGTTTGTCGCGGTTTTTTTAGCCACTGTGATCGGTGTTCCCTTAGGGGCTTATGCCGCTTACGCGAAAGGAAAAAAAGGGGCCGATGCCGTGATGGGATTTTCTTTATTAGGCATATCGCTTCCCACCTTTTTTATTGGCATTCTTTTGATTTTAGTTTTTAGTGTGTGGCTTCAGTGGCTTCCGGCCTTCGGGCGAGGCGAAGTCGTGAAAATTGGCTTTTGGACGACAGGGTTACTCACGAAAGACGGCTTGGCGCACCTTATTTTGCCCGCGCTAACGCTCGCGATCTTTCAAGTGGCGTTAGTGATTCGGTTAGTTCGGTCAGAAATGCTTGAAGTGTTACGTAGCGACTACATTAAGTTTTGCCGAGCGCGAGGTTTAACCTTTAAGAGTATTTATTTTAAGCACGCTCTTAGGAACGCCTTACTTCCTGTGATTACCGTCACAGGCCTGCAATTAGGCGGCATCATCGCTTTTTCGATTGTCACAGAAACCGTGTTTCAGTGGCCTGGGATGGGACTTCTTTTCTTACAGTCTGTGCAGTTTGCGGATATTCCAGTTTTGTCAGCCTATTTGTGTTTGATTGCCTTTGTCTTTGTCTTTATTAACTTTTGTGTCGATTGCCTATATTTGGCTGTGGACCCGCGGCTTAGAACACAAGGGTTAAAGTAATAGTGGAAGGGGAAGCCAAAAAATACACAGCTCTTAGTTCTTTAAAAAGAAAAAAAAGGGGGCGTCGCTCTTAAATCCTTCAAAAGAAAAAGAGTCCTTTTTTTAATTTCGCGAGAAAAAGACTTAAAAAGGGTTTTAAAGAGACTTAAAAAAGATTAAAGAAAAAGAAGGGAAA
>CAVEMY010000092.1:2998-4167 GCA_963617005.1 Parabacteroides distasonis
GGAAAAAGCATTAAAAAAAGAAGCGCCGAAACTAAAACCAAAAAAAAGAAAGCCGCTTTGAAACCTAAAAAAGAAACGAAAAGAGCTCATATTTAAAAAACTAAAGCGCAGTGAAGTAAAAAAGACTATGAAAAAACACTCGAATACGGAAAGCGATATGAAAGAAGACGCCGTTTGTTTTTCTCAATGTATTAAGGAAATTCTTTCTAAAGTCGTTGAATTGCGCCACGCAATTCACTCTAACCCCGAAATGGGACTTAAGGAATTTAAAACCGCAAAACTCGCAGCCGCGACTTTGCGTGAATTTGGGTGCGATGAGGTTCTCGAAGGCATTGGTGGCACGGGAGTCGTGGCTCTCATTCACGGGAAAAGGCCTGATAATGGAAAGACCGTGCTTTTCAGAGCCGACATGGATGCGTTGCCTCTTGTTGAAAAGACCGGAGTCCCGTACGCCTCGAAAAATCAAGGCATCATGCACGCCTGTGGCCACGACGGACACGTTGCGTGGGCTTTGGCGGTGGCTTACGCTCTAGCAAAAACGCGTGACTTTGCAGGAACCGCGATGATTGTCATTCAGCCTGGCGAAGAGGGGTGGGCAGGAGCCAAGAAGATGATTGAGGATGGCTTATTTACTCGGTGGAATGTCACAGAGGTCTTCGCGGGTCACTGCGCCCCAGAATTACCCGTTGGTGATTACGGAATCCGTATTGGCGCGATGAATTCGATTGCCGATGCCTTTTACATTGATGTCGTGGGTGTTGGCGGGCACGGCGCAAGACCACAGAAAAATGTCGATCCGATTGTCGCGGCCGCAGAACTTATTCTCGCGCTTCAGACAATAGTTTCTCGCTCCATTGACCCCATGCACCCTGCGGTTGTAACGATTGGGTCAATCAATGGCGGAAATGAAGAAGGCGTTTCTGTAATCCCTGAAAAAGTGCGGATTGCTGGAACTGTGCGGTGTTTATATAAAGCCGATCAAGAAACAATCATTAAACGAATGACTGAGATCTGCGAAGGTTTGTCTCTTACAACAAAAGCCAAAATCCACCTGCAATACGATAAACGCTATCCCTCTTTGGTTAACGCTAAAGATCAAGCCCTTGCCGCAGGTAAGGTTTTCTCAGAAATTGCAAGTGGCACTGTTGACATGGACTATCCGGCAAGCA
>CAVEMY010000093.1:0-3971 GCA_963617005.1 Parabacteroides distasonis
TGAGCCACTATCCATCCCCACGCTTACACATGGGGAATTCCGTGGCGGACGTTAAAGATGTTACTCGATAGGAATTAAGTGATTGGGAAAATCGTGTTCTCTTTAAAATCAATGAGTTACACCCCCTTATTGAAGATGTTATGTCGAGACGATTCAAGATCTTCACCCTCAAAGAGGGTAAGTATCGCCCTCCTTGTTATCCTCTAAAGACTCTTCGACCACTTCTCTCTTTTCAACTTCTGGGGAATCCTGAAGCGTTTTTCCTGGCTCCTCATCGACTTTATCCAGGTTAGCTAAGGGAAAACCAGCAAGAATTGCCTCATTGATCACGTAAGACTCCATCGCCAAACGCTCCTCATCGGTAAGCATCCACGTTGAGATCGCTCCCATGCAATCAATTTCAACGCCGTTACCTGTATGAGTCATTGTTCTTTGAGAAAGATTAACAGTCTCTCCAACGTAAACCTTTCTGTTTTTTCGCATTTGAATATAAACGGCTGAACCAAAATATTCTAAATTTTCGACATTGACTTGAATTTCTTTTTCTTCAAAAAATGCATCACAACCCATATCTAGAATAAATGCCAAAAATCGCTTGAATAATTCTTGATTTTTATCAAGCTTTCCTAAATTTATCTCGTGCCAAGTCTTGTCAAATTTCATAAAATTTGCTAAAGTTATAATGTCTTAAATTAAATGGGGTGTTTCGATTATTTTGGGTGCTTAGATTATGTTAAGACGATTTCGCAAAAATATTCTCCTATTTCTTTTACCTCTTGCAGAAATTCTTCTCAAGGTTTTTCTCATCATTACTTCACCAATTCTCTTTTTAGCTCAACGCTTTGAAGTCGCTTTAACTGCGGCAGTTAAATACAAAATTAAAGAACATTCTCACCTCTTAGTTAGATTCAAAAATCTCCTTTCGAGAAACTTAATAGGTCGCACTGTTTTTGGTCCATAGGCTTAAGAACTTCTCGGCTGTTTAACTCTTGATTTACAACGTTTATTTTGGTGCTTAGGTTATGTTTAGTCAGTTTCAAAATTCTCTTCTTTCCTTGGTTCGGTCATTCTCTCTAGCCTTTCAGAAAGTCTTTACCTTCATCTTTTCGCCTGGCGTCCTTTTCGCTCAGATTCTCTTTTACGGACCAAAGGTCGTTTTTCACGCTAAATCCTCTAAACACAAAGAAGCGATTAGAAGCTCTCAAACCTTTATAAGAACGACCCTCTTAGGGCGATTCCTTTTAAGGCCACTACTTCTTACGGTCCTTACAGCTGCTGAACTTCTTCTTAAAGTCGTTTCCCTCATCTTCTGGCCCATCCTCTTTGTTGTAAGTAAGTTCGAGCGCCTTGTTCCAAGAAATGGCGACATCCGCACGCTAACGCCCGAGATGAGGTATCACATGTGGCTAATGCGGCGAACGTTTTGGCACTAGTCATTTCTTTTTCCTTTTGATGAGCGCTTCCCAATCGGAAGCGCTCACTTCATTTTGGTTTTGTGAGCCAATCTTGGTAATGAGATTCGCAAGCTCTGGATCATTCATTGACTTTTCTCGGATACCCGAAGAAATTTCCGTTGGTGACTCATAACCCAACCCAAAGAAAAAGGCGTTTCGTACAGCGTAGTTTTTATCGACGTTCTCTCGCCGGTAAGCTTCGCGCGTTAAAAGCAAAAGACCACGCTCAAAAGTTGCCTCTTGAGCAGTTCCTTCACGGCTAAATGTTCCTAAAGCTCTCGCTTCTTCAAAGTCAGAATTAAAGTCACCCCGCTCATTAGGAAACCGCATTTCATTCGGTGTCACAGGAGTCGGAAGGGTTTCAATCTCTTGAGACAATAGTTTTTGATTTTCAGTCTTCCCTTCACTTAAAAATGCGTCACTACTTTCATAGACGTCAGCAACACGGCTCTTTGCTGAACTCATTCTTCCAGGACCAAAGGCGTGATTTGAGTCAACGGCATCCTGAGTTTCAGTCTGAAGAGTTCCTGCAGTTCTTTCAAGGTCTCCGTTATAAGCCGCTCTGAGAGTTGCTTCTGGCGTCCCATAATGCGTAATCGCTCCTTGCATGGCAGCTACGGACCTGTCAACAGAGGTTTGAGCCGTTGCGACCCGTCCTTCTGTTAGGGCGCCTGTTGCATCGACGCTTGATGTGACAGAGCGTGCGCTCTCCGCAGAGGCAATGTCTGTTGCTGTAATCGTCCTTAAGAAGCGCCTTGCCGCAGACCTCACACCCTCATCGCTATGCGTGTTCGCGACAGACTCAGCAGCACGCGTCAGTTCCCCATAGGCCTCTTGCCGTTCTTTGCCACTCCGAGTGCTTGAAGACGATGTTGCCGTATCGATTAAATCCTGGACTTCATTAAAACTCACATTGCTCCCAAGGCGAGTTGATCCAAGAAGGTTGGTAATCTCTGATTGTTTACCAACTCCTTGAGTAAGGTAGGTAACACTGCCATTTCCAGGAATCGTTGTTGGATTCGCTGCGTTCATTGTCACAGATTGACCAGGACTTTGTAATGAAATTCCAGCGGGCACCGTGCCATATGGCGTTTGCGAGAAAGCATTAACAGACGCATTAAAGCCAAGTCCCACATCGGACCTAACAGCGCTTCCTTCTGAAACTCGGTTACTCCGAGAGATTCCTGATTCTGTGGCGTACGAAATGTTGGTAAGTGACGTATTGGCATGCGTAAAGTCACTCGATAAGGTTCTCCCTTCGCTAATTGCATCACGAAGGGCTGATGCAAACCCTCTTTCTGAAGCATCCGCGCTCATCGCGGCATCAGCGATAATGTAGCGAGACGTTTGAGACGCCGCATTCGTGCGACGTGTTGTAACGGCATTTGACGTTTGGCGAGAATAGTTTTCTGTGGCGCTTTGCGTCATACCAAAAGCCACAGGCGTTCTTGTTAATCCTGTGACAGCGCCTTGATCGTCCCTTGTTACTGAACCATAAGCCGATGTTGTTTTGAGGATGTCAGATGACACTGCTTCAGTCGCTCTGTCGCTCTTATTGGCTCGTACGGTATTAACGCTCGTATTAGCGAGTCTCACATTTCCCTGTTGAATATTACCTGCCGCAAGTCCTGCGCCTTGCGCGCTAGCGGCAGACCGCGCTGGCGCCATAAGACCAGAAACTAGCGTTGTGGCGGCAACGTCTCCAGCTCTTACTAGTGCGTAAGCGATCATCGGGACCATGCACATCAAACCTCCAGCAATGGCTTGACTAGTCGCTCCTGTTTCTCGAATAAGAGCCAAAGAAGCGATGGAATTTCCGCCAAATTCACGAGCCAATGCGCCAAAGGGACCTGTATCCGTTGAAACAATTAAGTGATTGACCACTGACGCGACCGCTGGCCACAGTTCCACTGTAAAAAGTAAGGAGAAATACCCCCGTAATAAGATTGCCGATTTTGAGGCCCCTGCAAGAACAAGAAGAGCCAAAACAGGAAATAAAGCAATCACCACAAATTCGAGGGCATTTCGGATTTTAGGTAGAGAATCTTTGGCAATCGATGCCATCGTGCGATAGTTGATTTCACTTGCAAGATTCCCTTGAGCTTTTGATAGCGCTACAGCCAATGCTTCAGGGGCGTTACTTCTCGCTGTAAAGCGCCTTGCGGCTTCTGGAATTGCTCCAATTAAGACGCTTTGCCTTAAGCTCGCATCCATCGTGCGGCTCAATCCATACAAAAGGGCTTCTGCTTCTGGAATTGCCTTCGCGAGGATTTCTGCGGGAGCGGCTGCGTCAGGCGCAAGCTTCGCTCCTAAAACGCGCTTTAGTGTCGGTAGTTCTGTTTCTTCAAAAGCAGTTTGCAGTGACTCAAGCGCTGCCGGGCACGTCACAACTGACCCGTTAGGAAGTGCCACTCGTCGAGCGGGATTCACCCACCCCTCTGCTGTCAGTGTTGTCCAAAGATCTGCGCTATTGACAAGTGCTTGCGTTTTCGCGTCACTTAGTGCCGCTTCTGGAAT
>CAVEMY010000094.1:0-3960 GCA_963617005.1 Parabacteroides distasonis
TTTCTGTGCTCATTTTTTAGGCATCTCTGAGCTTACGCAACGTTTTCCACAGGGCTTAAACGTCCAACACCCTGTCTAAACACCGCGCCAGCATGTTCAAAATTACGCGTCCATTTCTTGCTCAATCACAGCGTCCGCCGACAGTGGCGATACATCTCCAACGCACTGCGGTTTTTTCTCTTCAGGAGGCTCTCGATGTTGGTGCCTGAGCTGCCTCTTCGAGAGCGCCTCCTCCACCAGGCTTGGGAACAGCGGTTACTGCTCCTCAGGCCTTGACACTTTCCTTACTTTCTTTGAGATCGACGTCTGTTCTCTCAGCGATCTTCCTTTTAGTTTGATGATATAGCTAGAATTTTTCAGACGATCCAGAATGGCATCTGCATGACACTCACCACCGAGATACTCATACCACTTCTCGAGCGGACGCTGACTTGCGATGATCATGGAGCCGTGGTTCTGTCGTTCAATAATCCACGCCAACAGGTCATCCTGAGTTTCTTCATCCATCGGAGCCATTACAAAGTCGTCGATGATGATAAGCCTTACATTATTGAATTTATTACGGAACTTTGCAGCTTGGTTTTCTTGACGTGCCATTCGCAAATTTTCAACAAGCTCGGAACCGCGCATGTATACGACTTTGTACCCCTGAGCAAGAGCTTCCTTTCCAAGGCTCTTCACCAGCCAGGTCTTTCCCGTGCCAGACATGCCGGTAACAATCACGTTGAGCGTCCCGTCCTGTCGCAACCAGTCGCAGGTAGCCAATTCAGCGACAAGTGCTTTGTCGAGACCGCGTGAGGACTCGTACGTGATGCGGCTCAGGCAACACAACTCATCATTGATGCCAGACTCCTTGTAGTTGCGTTTGAGTCGCTTATCCTTTCGCGCCTCGACTTCTGCCTGTAACATCGGCAACAGACGGTGAGTGAAATCTTTTTCAGCCTCTTTCGGATTATCCAATTGCTCCCTAAGAGACTGAAGGAAGACGGGAATTTTCAATTCGTGGCACAAAGAGGCAATCTCGTTCAGAGTTGCTGAATCACGGTCTTTATTCTTAGCTTTCATGATTTACCCCACCGTCTGAAAAATAGTCAGCTCCACGGACATCTTGTGGCTTGCATGCAGGAAGCGCCTTGCGTTTACGGGTAGCTGGCGTCTTAACAACTCCGTGAGAATCTTCGTAATCAATACAGACCTTCTTAAACCCAGCGTATGACACTTCCGATTTTTCGAGAGTCAGACGACAGATGTCTTCAAATTCACCAGGCTCCCAACGCTTGGCAGCGTTGAGCATCCCTCGAAGATGACGCTTTGCCATGCTATTGCTGTGCCGTGCAAGGTGCTTCGCTAGGGTAGCGGCGTGCGTACCGTATGACTTTGAAATCAAGCCAACAAGTTGGTCGCGATCCATGACTGTCGTCTTGAATTCCTCTGGAACATAGTCGATCCGAGAAGGTTCATCACCTTCTTTGAAGCTGCGCAACTTTGACTCACCAATGAAAGCGTGTGTGTCCTTAAGATAAATCTTGAGATTTTTTGCCTTATAGTCGACGAGGACAAGAACCTCATTTCCTACGTATCCCCATGGCACGGCGTATCGGATGTTATCAATACGAATACGGTCTCCGGCGAGTACTGTCCTGTTAAAAATCTTAGTATTAAGATTGTACGGAATGAACGGCAAAGGCTTTAGGTACCGTTTCTCCAACTCCTCAAAACGGCTTCTGCGTGTTTCCCCCTTTCGGCTAGTCAGGGGGCGGTTGTTAAGTTCTTTCAACTGAATGGCTACAGCCTTGTTCATGTCTTCAATGGAGAAAAACTGGCGCCCCTGTAACGGCTGTAGTACGTACCTTTGGACCTGCTTGACTGCATTCTCTACAAGCCCTTTGTATGTAGGTTCTCTAGGAGCGACCGCGTTTGGCGCTGTCCCAAAGTGCTCGCAGAAGTTCTTAAGCTCTTCAGAAAGTACAGGGTCCGTGCGGTCAGCCTTTAAGACAAGCGGCGTCGAGTTGTCCATCCACAATTCTTCTGAAACGCCGTCAAAGAAGGTGAACATGGCGTTTGTCGCAGTAAACCAATCTTCTCGCTTTTGCCTGGGGGTGACGTAGCAGAAAATGAGTCCCGAGCATCCCAGAACACCGACGAATACCTGTCCTACGAAAGGCACGCCTTGTCTGTCTTTTCCATCCAACCCATCGCCGCTGTAGTCGATCATTGCGACTTCGGAAGGACGGAAGCTGTTGTGCAGGCAAAGACGCCTGACATCGGCATCCATATTTTTTGATAATGAATGAAATTTCGCATAGAAAGACGAACGGCCAAGATGCAGTTTGTCTGGTTCCGTACGGAGGTATTCCTCGTACAGCTGTTGCACGGTCACGTTGGGACGTTTCGATTCGATGAACAACTCTTCCCAGTCGGGGGTAAACACCTTCCAGGCGGGTTTGCGCTCCCTGAGTTCTCGGAACTGTTGCTGAGTGAGCTTTGAGGCGGACTCAAACGTCAAGTTCTTGTTGGCGGCGAATGTCAGCCAGTCCCGAAGGGTCGATTGAGGTACTTGGAGGGCCACGGAAATCTTGGACAGCGGATCTCCTAGCTCTCGTCTTCTGAGTAACTCCACAAGAGTTGGAAGAAAAAGCATGATATGCAACCTTTTGATAAAAAAGCCATTCACGGCATTTTCTACAGAACAAAGGTTACAGTTGGCTACTGGCTGAAAATCGCCGTTGGATGGCACAGCGGAATCCTTGGATTAATGCCAGAGCCGTCTGCCAAGGGTTCTACACGGAAATATACGGACGATTTCACGGAATAATTGGACGCCTGAACGGGAAAATTGGACCTTGTCGCGGAAAGGCTGGACATGACCGCGGAAATTTTGGATTTTCTTGTAATACTAAAGCCAGTGCGACTTTTTTGGACGAAACCGCGGAAATCTTGGATTGGAGCGCGGAAATACTGAACTTATCAGCGGAATCAGTGGACGATTTCGCGAGAACTCGTGGATGAATTTGTGGTTTTTTTGGATTTTCGATCGAATTTGGGCCACGGGATACCGGATTTACTCACGGAAAAGCTGGATTTTGCCTACGGTTTTTTCTGGACTATGCACTTGTCGTAGTCGCAGCCCAGCATCTGCAGTAAAAAGCGGCTTGCTGACGTGATGGTGAGACGGTTGTCGTAGAGCCCGGTGATGGCGCCTGAGGCATGGCAGCTTTCGAGCGTCGATCGAATGTCGACGAGGAGCTGGTCAGACACGTCCGCGGGGCGGTTGGTGAAGAGCTGGCTCCAAATGAAGGGCATCGATTCGGGCATAAAGTGCGGCAAGGAGGAAAATGGCAAAAACAATTTTCAAATTTTACCTCAGACGGACGCTTCTTAGAGACGAAAACGCTTTCGCATCAGATGGCTTGCGGCGATTTTTTTTGAATGTAGGCTGTTGCGGAGGCGTCACTGGCGCGGAACAGTCGTTTCCTAGACTCGGAAGCTGTGCGGCATGGCGGATGGGAAGGTTATGGCTTGGGCGACGAGTAGCCATAAGGAATGCCGCGAATTTTGCAATACATGCTTCTCTTTTTTTTGCCTTTTGACGGCGGTAAAACGATGCGCGGGAAACGTAATCCGATAATCTCCTTCATTCTAATTTTCGCGACAGAATTTCGGGTATGATCATTAAAATTAGAGATCATGGTCAACCCCCGATCTCGCTCAACAGGCCGTCCGTCATGTCCGAAAACGTCGTTCTCAAGAAAAACCCGTACACGCTCGCTCGCTTTGAAACCATTCAGCAAGGCGGCTGGGCCTACGTGGACAAAACGCGCTACATCGAAGTTCTGGAAAACTGCCATGCGTTCTATCCGTTCATCGTACGACCGAGACGCTTTGGCAAGACGCTCTTCACAGATACGCTTCAAGCCTATTACGACGTCTCCGCCGCCAAGGACTTTGACAAGAACTTTG
>CAVEMY010000095.1:0-3883 GCA_963617005.1 Parabacteroides distasonis
TGCTTCGAATCTCAATCGAGAACTTCATGTGCATGTCGCCTTTGCTCATCATCGTGTTCATTCCGATGATGCGTAGGTTTTCCTTTTGCAAGATTTCAGAAATATCTTTAATAAGCCCTAAGCGATCTCGCGCCACAATGTAAACGTCGACTGGGTAAATCGCGTCTTCCGAAGTTCCCCAGCTCACATCGATTAAACGAGCTCGAGCAATATTCTCTAAATTCTTCACATTCGGGCAATCAAGGCGATGCACTGTCACGCCCTTTCCTCGCGTAACAAACCCGACAATCTCATCTGGGGGCGCCGGGTGGCAGCACCGAGCCAACTGCGTCATCAAAGAATCCATTCCCACAACAAGAACGTTGCTGTGTGACTTTCCCTTTGTCGCGGTTTTTGGCACAAACTCAGGTTCGACCACTTCGACAGGAGTGAGCACCTGTTCGATAGCCCGCATGCTAAGTTCATCTTTTGCAATCGCAATGTAAAGCGCTTCTGGATTTTCAAACCCAAGGCGCTCGGAGAGATCTTCGAGCTTTGTTGAGCTCTTTCCGAGTCTAGCTAACTCTTTATCTAATCTTTCGCGGCCTTCTGCGATTTGTTCGGCTTGCTGCTGCGCATTAAACCACTGACGAACCTTGGTTCTTGCACGAGGACTCGCAACGAAGCCACTTTCGGGATTGGCCCAATCGCGCGAGGGACCACCTTCTTTAGCAGCAATAATCTCAACGGTTTGCCCAGTTTTAAGTTTCGTATTTAAGGGCACCATCACACCATCGACTCGCGCTCCGCGGCAACGGTGACCCAACTGCGTGTGAACAAGATACGCAAAGTCAATTGGGGTCGATCCCGCTTGCAATTCGAGCACTCGCCCTTGCGGCGTTAAGGCATAAATCGTGCTATCTGTGGTTCCCTCTGTCTGCGGGCTTTCTTCCACATCCGAATGCCACGCAATGAGTTGTCGCAACCAAGCGACGTGCTCTTGCTCGGCTTCTCCGCCCTTGGTTTTTTCGGAGTTGCCCTTTTCTTTGTAACGCCAGTGCGCCGCAACACCCATTTCCGCAAATTCGTGCATTTCATGCGTACGAATCTGTACCTCTAGTGGCCTACCATCGTCTCGGAGAACGACCGTATGAAGAGACTTATAGCCATTGGGCTTGGGGTTGGCGATGTAGTCGTCGAACTCTTTACTAATCGTCTTGCACTTTTCTTGAACGATACTTAAGACTTCATAGCACTGCTCAACCGTATCGACAATGATACGAATCGCATCAATATCGAAAAGCTGCTCGAACTTAAGATGCTTACGTTGCATCTTTTTATAAATCGAGTAGATGTGCTTGGGGCGGCCACTTACATCGGCTTTGATGCCGTGCTCGGCGAGAAGCTCCTTCATCGAATCCGTGGCGTTCTTAATCCAGGTTAGGCGCTGCTCACGAGATTGCGAGAGGTGGTGACTGATCTCGAAATACTTCTCTGGCTCCGTGTAGCGAAATGAGAGGTCTTCCAATTCCCATTTGAGTTGCCAAAGGCCTAAGCGATTCGCGAGAGGCGAATAAATCGCAAGCGTCTCTTCGGCATAGCGAACCGCAGCGTGAGATGGCGTCTCTTCTTTTGAAAAGTACCGCAACGTTTGAACGCGGCTAGCAAGGCGCAACACAACCACGCGTAAGTCGCGGCACATCGCCAGGAGCATCTTTCTTAAAGCCTCAGGCTGATAAACGGCTTTCGCATCTTTATCTTCACTGCGGGCTCGTTCGCTAACAACAACAAGGCGGTGCATATCCTGCACCAAGCGTAAAACAACGGGACCAAACTTCTTTTCGATCCATTCGTCTGCGTTTTCAACGAAAAGATGCACGCTAAAGAGATAAGCGGCTGTTAAGAGCTTATCGTCTTCATGAAGGCTTTTAAGAATCTGAACCATTCCATCGGAGTGCACAAGGCGCTCTTCTCCGGAATTGAGTAATTTATTGGCGTACAGGGGTTCAACTAAACTGCGCGCTACCTGCCAGTCGCAAACAGCTGCGGTAGGCGCTTCCTTCTCAGACTCGGTCATCTCAGCTCTCGGTCGATTCTTCTTATTTTTTGCTCGCAACGAAGCGAACGTATCTTTCAAACATTGTACCGAAAGCCTCAGGAGCCACAGAGCTTTATTTTCCCCTGCTTGTAAAGATTTGCTACGGCCCTTTAAACGACAAAAGCCCTTTTTTTAAGATATCGGCTGATTAGAAAAAGGATTTTTAGTTTGGGGCCTTTTTCTTGGTGCGTTCAATCGTAAGTCCCACCGAAATGAAGATAAGGGCCGCTCCAATGGCCTTCTGCGCCGTAAAAACGTCAAGCCCCATGGCAATGGCCAACAAACAAGTCACAATCGGTTGGATGTAGTTGAAGATTCCAACGACTTCTGGCGAACACCGCTTTTGCCCTTCAAGCATAAAAGCGAAGGCAAGGATTGTGCCGCCGACCACAACGTAGAAAACCTCAAGCCACGCAAGAGTTGGGATTTGAGATAAAGAAACGTTTGCTGCATCCAAAATCCCCAAAGGACTCATCACGAGACCTGCGAAAAGAAACATCCATTTCATGAGGATATACACAGGATAGCGACTTAATAAATCGACAAAGAAAACGAGATAGCAGGAAAAACAAAAGAGCCCAAAAAGAACAATCAAGTCGCCTTCGAGAGTGGCGACAGCACTGGTATCCGTGTTTGAGCTCAAAACTATGGTCACGGCTCCCACAAAACCAATGGCAACCGCAAGGGTTCTCTTCAAACTTACGCGATGCCCCTTAAAAATCATCCCCAATAAAATCGCAAACACAGGAATTAATGTGCAAATCACTCCCGCGTCAATAGGAGAGGTTTTCGAGAGGCCATAAATGAAAAATCCCTGATCGCAAACGATGCCAAGCATCGCAGCAAGCGCCAAAAGAGCGATGTCTTTCACGGGCACCTTCATCGCAGGCTTTCTTAACGCAAAGATCCAAAAGAAAGTCGCCGCCCCTATCATGCGTAGCGCCGTAAGCGTCAACTGCGGAACACCCAAGGCCATCGCCTCTTTGGCAATTGGCGTCATCGCACCGAAAAAGAGCCCCATCATCAGGAGGCAAAAATACGGCCAAAGCGCCTTCACTTGCGCGCCTTTTGCGTGTGACTCGATGCCGCTTGCCATAAAAATTCTCGAGGTTTTTCGAAAAAGAAAACTTTGGGAGCGCGCATTTTAGCGCAAGAAAAAGGAAGGCCTTCCTCAACTTTGTACGTTTGAGAAAGGCCTTTTCTGTTACTTAATCAAGCGATTTTGAGCTTAGCACTCGATTAAGAGAATCATCGCTGTAATCACAACAATCGCAACGAGGTTAATCAAGATACCAGCACGCAGCATGTCGATAATTCTTAATTTACCCGTACCGAACACAATGGCGTTCGGAGGCGTCGAAATCGGCAGAATGAACGCAGCCGACGCCGCTAAGCACGTTGCAAATAGCACGGGTTGCGGCGGGAGATTCAGTGCCGAGCAAACTGCAGCCAAGAGTGGCATCATCATCGCAGCAAGAGCCGTGTTCGATGTCACGCCTGTAGCGAATGTCACAAGAGTGACGACACCGAGGAGAACACCCCAGAACGGAGCTCCAGCTAAAACGCCTACCTGCGCACCGATGAGAGACGCAACGCCTGTCGACTGAATAGCCGCTGCCAAAGACAAACCACCACCGAATAGGAGAAGCACGTCCCAGCTGATTTCGCGATTGGCTGTATCCCAATCCATTGCGGTCTCTCCGCTCTTATCCACAGGGATTAGGAAGGAGACCACGCCCATCATCATGGCAATCACCGCATCGTTTAAGAAGCGGAAGGGACGGATTCCATCGATTTCGATGCCGC
>CAVEMY010000096.1:0-3822 GCA_963617005.1 Parabacteroides distasonis
GGAGGCTTTCTATGATGAAAGACGACTTTTACAATCTTTGTGAGCGTTCGCTCATGAATCACAAGACCAAGATTTTTCTTCTTTGTTGCGAACTGAGAAGTTTCACTGCCGTTGCCAAAGCGCAAAAAATCTCGTTATCAGGGGTCTCAAAAACAATTTCTAGCCTAGAGCAAGAGTTGGGGATTCAACTTTTTGAGCGACATACGAGACCTCTGAAGCCAACGGCTGAGGCATTGCTACTGCAAAAATTCTTTCTCGATGTTTCGGGAGATTTTTTGCAGTTCATGACGGGATTGCGCGAGAAAAACAACCTTAAGCCCGTGCTACGTGTGGGTGTTATTGGAAGCCTGTCGTTAAATCTCGGTGTTGAGATTGTTCGAGAATATTTCCCCAAAACCACGCTCATTGTTGTCAAGATGGGCGCAGCCAATACTCTCGTCGAGTATTTAAATGAGCGGCAACTCGATCTTATTATCGCTGACGACGTTCAACTGCCTTCGAAGCATTTTTACCGCTATGAAATTTTCGAGGAACCCTCGATTCTGCTCTTGCCTAAAGCGCTTGAAAAGTCGCGCAATCGAGTCTGGACGTGGGATCGATTAGCCAAATGCGGATACGCACTCATTGGCACAAGCGAGCGAAGTGGCGAAGGAAACATAAATAGCGCCTTTTTGCTTGCGAATAATCTTCATTTTCTTGAAAGACTCAACGTTGAGGGTAATGCCCTTATGATGAATCTTGTTGCTTTGGGGCTAGGTTGGGTATTTACTCGGCCAACGACAGTGCTTCGTTGTCGCGAGCTTGAGAAAGACGTTTATGTCGCGCCGATGCAGCCGCCTGTTTTGTCCCGCAAGATTTTCGTCATTGGTCGTGAATCTGAATTTGTCCCTCAAGCGCTCGAACTTAAACGCTTTTGCGAAGAGTACTTACACAAAAAACTTGTCCCCGAGATTCTCTCTATTGCTCCTTGGATTAAAAAGGACATCCGAATTGGATGTCGCCCGATAGTTGGGGGCGAATGAAGGTTACCTTCACTATAAATCAAGTTAGTTGATTCTTCTTTCTCTATATTCAAGAATTGCATCGAACTTATAGTCCGAAGTAGTCTTTATCGTTTTGACATCAATCAGCGATTGCCGTTTGGGTTGCTAGAGACCTGAAATGCAATCGAAGGGAAAGGAGACTTTAGATGACCGATTTAATCCTCAGGGGCGCTCGTGTCATTGATCCTTTAAATCAGCTAGATGCAATTTGTGATGTGGCAATTTCCGAGGGGAAAATTCAAGAGGTAGCCCCCGCGATTTCCTATCACGCCAAAGAAGAAATCGATTTCTCTGGGAAGGTCTTGCAGCCAGGGATTATTGATAGCCACGTGCATACTGGGTCGTCGTTTGGCACGAAATATGGCCAACGCATGTTAGCGATGAAGGGCGTGACAACAGCGCTTGATATGGCCGGTCCCTTAGGAAGCATCCTTGAAGAATCGCACGAGTACGGCGCAGGGTTGAACATCGCCGTTCTTGAGGCAGCTTATCCTCCTGTGACGTTAAAGAGTGCCACGCCGAACGAAGAAGAAATTAATGCTTTTATTGATACAGCACTCGCAAAAGGAGCTTTTGGCGTCAAGATTCTCGGAGGTCACTATCCTGTTGATCCTGAAATATCGGCTAACTTGATTCGCTGCGCCTACGATAAAGGCGCTTACATCGGCTGGCACGCAGGCTCGACTAAACACGGCTCGAACATTGAAGGTATGCTAGAAGCCGTGGATGCTGCGCACGGTTTGCCACTACATTTGGCGCATATTAATTCGTATTGCCGTGGCGCAATTCACGCTCCGGCTGATGAGGCCAATGAAGCGATTGCCAAGCTTATTTCCAATCCGAATATCCTCTGCGAAAGTTATCTTTCCGAAAGAAATGGGGCGAGTTTCGCGTGCGATGAAAACGGGAATGTTTTAAGTAAGGTGACGGCTGCGTGTCTTACTCGATTTGGGTTTACCGCCGATAGGGAAGGCGCTTGCAAGGCTTTGCGCGCCCGCGAGGCTTTTGTGAACTACGACGCGGGCGGCTACACGGATGTTCTGACCTCAGAAGAGGCTGTCGACTATTTGCTTGAACACAACTGTGATGTCACAGGCGGCTTTAATGTCAATCCGTTTATCTCGCGCGTCATGATTGCGACAGCCAAACGCCCCGACGGTAGTTTCGTCGTGGACGGTATCAGTACCGATGGCGGAGTGTTTCCACGCAATGTCATTTTGAGTCATGGGCTTAGCGTCGTTGAGCTCGGTGGCATGACTCTTACTGAGTTCGTTGTTAAAAATTCTCTTAACCCAGCAAGGATGCTCCGATTACACAATAAGGGTCATCTTAGTGTGGGAGCCGATGCGGATATCACGGTTTACGAACTTCAAACGCATAAAGCCGTGGCCGCTTATGTCGCAGGAAAAGCGATTTTCGAAAATGGCCAGGTTGTTGGCAAAGACACAACATTCATCACGACAGAGCGTGGTGTTAACAACATCAAAGCTAAGGGCTATGCGGCAGTCGTTGTTGACCCAAGTGAACCGTATCCGGAGCGCTTCATTGCTCGTTGAAGGTTTCCTTTGTAGCGGCTCTCTTTAGGGGTTTGTTGCTTTATAGAACTTGTTTGCATCAGGGTAAAAGGAGGTTTACATGCAAACCTTGATTCTTTCAATTGCAGTTGTCACGGTATTCGTGACGATTTGGGCGTTAGTAAAACGCTATGAGGCGCGGTTGGTTCTTTTTGTTGCAGGGCTTTTTATGGCTCTCATTTCTTTGCGCCCAATGATGGCCTTTCAACAGTTTGACAAGTCGATGACAAACCCCAACCTGATCATCGCTATTTGCTCGGCTATGGGTTTTGCCGCTGTGATCAAACTGACGGGTTGTGATGTGCATCTTGTGAGTCTGTTGACAAAGCCCTTGAAGAAGGTCGGCGTTTTTCTTTTGCCAGCCTGCGGATTCGTTACGGCTCTTATCACAATTGCGATTCCCTCAACAGCAGGGTGTGCGGCGGCGGTTGCGCCAACGATGATTCCTTTACTTGTTCGCGCGGGGTTTCATCCTGCAGCGGGAGCGGCAATTATCATTGGCGGCATTACGGTTACTCCGAATTTAAATCCTGGTCTCTCGCACAATGCATTCTTGGCTAAGATGGCCGATATCGATGTCATGGATTTCATTGCCATGAACGTTGATCGAATTGTTGTGGTGGCGATTTGTTCAGTGATCTTTGTTACTTTGACCTGCCTTTTCTATCGGGACTACGATAAGAATCAAACCGAAGAACAGATTCAAGCCAAACTCGCTTTGGCAGATCCTAGTGTCGACTCTGCCTTACCAGAGCATCCCAATTTGTTAAAAGCGCTTGCTCCCGTGCTTCCCATGATTTTGCTTGTCATTTGCAGCATTTGGTTTAAGAGCTTGCGGATGTCGGTTGCAACTTCGATGTTAATTGGAACGATTTACTGCTTTGCGGTAACTCGTGCAGACCCCTCGGAGATTTCCAGAAAATTCTTTGATGGTATGGGTTCGGGCTACGCCAAGATTATGGGCATCATTATCGCCGCAGGCGTCTTTGCCGCTGGTCTACGAGCAGCTGGCGTTGTCGACATTCTTGTCGAGTATTTAAAGAATGCGCAGGAAATCGCGAAATTGGGCGGCTCCCTTGGACCGTTCATCTTAGGCGTGATTGTTGGTTCGGGGGATGCGGCGGCTTTCGCCTTTAATGAAGCGGTAACCCCTCACGCTGCAGAGTTCGGGACAACAATTCCTGCTTTGGGCTTTTTGGCCTCTG
>CAVEMY010000097.1:0-3805 GCA_963617005.1 Parabacteroides distasonis
TTAAGTGCATCATACGTTCAACGTAACGCGCGATTGTATCGACTTCTAAATTAACAGGGTCTTGCGCCTTAAGTTTCTTTAACGTTGTCACAGCCAACGTGTGCGGAATAAGATTAATCGTAAAGCGAGAACCTAAAGACGTATCTTCAACTGAGTTGATTGTTAAAGAGACGCCATTGACAGCAATCGAACCTTTGTAAGCCAAGTAAGAAGAAAGTTTCGCAGGCGCCAAAATCACTAACTTATAGCTCTCAGCAACGGGTTCAAACGATTCAACAAGACCCACGCCATCGACGTGACCGCTCACCAAGTGGCCGTCAACGCGATCTCCTAAACGAAGGGCTTTTTCGAGATTCACTTCCCCGAAGGTATCAAGCCCGCAAGTCTTCGATAAGCTTTCAGCGCTTACATCGACCTGAAAGCTATCCTCGGTTTTAGCCACCACTGTCATACAGGCGCCGTTAATTGCAATGGAGTCACCAATTTTCACTTCATCAAGGTGAAACTCTTTCGGGCACACGATTGTCAAACGAACGCCGTTACCTAGCTTTTCTGGCTCACGCACTTTGCCTACGGCTTGAATAATTCCGGTAAACATCCCAAATCCTTTTACTGAGTTAATTCTTTTCTTAAAACCAAACGCCTGTCTTTTCCGACTGCATCAACGCTAACAAAGTTCCACGACTCAGTCGTATTGAGTGTTGTCTTTTCTTTTAGTTGCGCAAGAGGCATTCCTGGTCCCAAAAACTTTGGCGCCACATAAATGAGAAGTTCATCAACAAGATTCGCTTCAAGCATCGCGCCACTTAATTGGCCACCTGCTTCAACATGAAGTTCATTAACTCCACGCTTAGCAATCTCTTCTAAGACGAGTTTAAGAGAAATGTGCCCATCTTCCTTTATGGGAAGGCGAACAATCTCGGCTCCCGCTTTTTCTAGCGCCTCGCACTTAGTAGCGTCTGCTGCGTCGCCAACAAAAATGACTGTCTTCTTTCCTTGAAGGATCTTTGCATCAACGGGAGTCTTTGCTTTTGAATCGACTACAAACTTCGCAGGGCTCGGGAGATTCTCCACGCGTACATTCATCTGCGGGTTATCCGCTAACACCGTTCCAACACCCGTAAGAAGCCCTTGCGATAAAGCCCGATAACGCATCGCATCGCGCCGTGCCTCTTCGCCTGTGATCCATTGGCTTACGCCATTATTGAGCGCAATGCGTCCATCTAAACTAATCGCGCTCTTCAGTCGCACCCAAGGGCGATTTTTTGTAATGCGCGAGAAAAATCCACAATGATCAATGCGCGCTTCTTTTTCACAAACGCCGCTTACGACTTCAACTCCTGCATCACGCAATATCTTGGCGCCTTTCCCTGAAACCAAGGGATTGGGGTCTTCAACGGCAAAAACCACGCGCGCGATGCCTTCTTTCACTAGGCGCGTTGCGCAAGGCGGCGTTCTTCCCTGATGTGAACACGGCTCAAGAGTGACATAGGCTGTTGCGCCTTTGGGGGAGACACCCGCTTTTTTCGCTGCTTCAATGGCTTCGATTTCAGCGTGATTCGATCCTGGGGCCTGTGTGTGACCCCTCGCAATTTCTTTTCCGTCTTTAACGAGAATGCAGCCGACAGCAGGATTCGGAGGCGCAATAAAGTGCGCCTTCTTTCCTTCAAGAAGAGCTTCACGCATCCAATAGGTGTCATCGAAGGCCATGGGCGCTGTGGTTCCTAACGCTTTCTTGCGTCAATGCCTTCGAGTTCACGCATCAATTTTTGGAACCCTTCGGGATTTTCGACATTAAAGTAGACGCTCGCAAAGCGAATGTAGGCAACAAGGTCAAGTTTCTTTAATTGCTCAAGAACGAATTCGCCAATCTGCATGGAGCTCACTTCACGCTCGCCGAGGGTACGAATGCGTTGCTCGATAACACCGATTGCTTCTTCAATGCGTTCATTGCCAACGGGCCTCTTACGCAACGCCAAGCGCATCGAAGAGCGCACCTTCTCACGCTCGTAGTCGCGCTTTAAGCCAGTACGCTTAACCACTGTTGGCATATTCAGTTCCACACGCTCGAAGGTCGTGAAACGCTTTCCGCACGCGCAGCAGCGACGACGACGACGAATCGAAAAACCATCGTCGCTCGCACGAGAATCGATGACAGCTGTATCTTCAGCTTTACAAAACGGGCAACGCATTCCCCTCTCCTCTCCTTGTTATGCTCCGTACACAGGAAAACGTTCTGTGAGTTTTAAGACTTCACCGCGAACGCGATTAATGACCGCTTCGTTGCCAGGAGCCTCGAGAATATCGGCGATAAAGCCCGCGACAAGTTTCATCTCCGCTTCTTTAAAGCCACGCGTTGTCGCAGCTGGCGTTCCCAAGCGAATACCCGAAGTGATTGTGGGCTTTTGCGGATCGTTGTGAATCGCGTTTTTGTTAACCGTAATGTTGGCTCTTCCAAGAAGTTCTTGTGCGTCTTTGCCTGTAACGCCCTTACTGCGTAAGTCAACGAGCATCACGTGGCTTTCTGTGCACCCTGAAACGATGCGGAAGCCGCGTGCTTCAAGCTCTGTGGCAAGGACCTGGGCGTTTTTCAGAATCTGCTCGGCGTAGGTCTTAAATTCAGGCTTCAATGCTTCACCAAGAGCCACGGCTTTGCCAGCGATCACGTGCATTAAGGGGCCGCCTTGCGTACCTGGGAAGACCGCAGAATTCACAGCCTTTTCCAAATCAGGACGCATGAAAATAATGCCGCCTCTTGGGCCGCGAAGGCTCTTATGCGTAGTGGTTGTCACAACGTCGGCATAGCCAAAAGGTGTTGGATAGACACCGGCGGCCACAAGAGCCGCGTAGTGAGCGATATCTGCCATCAAGTAGGCACCGACCTTATGCGCAATTTCAGCAAAGCGCTTAAAGTCAATCTTTCTTGAGTAAGCCGAGGCACCTGCGACGATTAACTTTGGCTTATTTTCGATGGCGAGCTTTTCAACGGCGTCGTAGTCAATGGTTTCGTCTTCTTTTAAGCCGTAACTGATGACATGGAAATAACGACCTGAGAAGTTAATCTTCATGCCGTGAGAAAGGTGACCGCCATCGGCAAGACTCATCCCGAGGACGGTGTCGCCCGGTTGGAGTAAGGCCATAAAGGTTGCCATGTTAGCCTGTGCTCCAGAGTGCGGCTGGACATTGACAGCCATCTCAACGCCAACAGGCTCGCAGAAAAGCGCCTTGGCTCGAGCAATGGCAAGACGTTCAACGTTATCAACGTTTACGCAGCCGCCGTAATAGCGGTGTCCTGGATAGCCTTCGGCGTACTTATTTGTTAAGCAACTGCCTTGCGCCTGCATCACTTCTTGACTCGTGTAGTTTTCACTGGCGATCAATTCGATGTGCTGCTCTTGGCGGATGCGCTCTGCTTCAAGAAAACCCCAGAGCTCGGGGTCGGTCTTAGCGATTCCCTCGTTGTGAAACATTGGATAACCTCACTGGAAAGATAAAAAGCCCGTTAGACGCTCTTGCACACACAATATCTTGAGTGGCCTAGGTCTGAGAAACCCGATTATAGGGATTTAGGACGTAAAAAATGAGCTAAAAATATGCGGAAAACGCCAATCGCTTCTAGCATTGGTTTAATTTCAACGGCCTAGGCGAAAGGGCTCTTCTAATTTCTAGCGCCAATCCATTGCAAACAAATCTGAATAACAAAGAGAATTGAGGAAATTTGACCTTAATTTTCTAGATTCGGGATGCCATGAGCCATTTCGGGCACACTAATTGCGTAGTGTTTGATAGCAAAACCCACTAGACC
>CAVEMY010000098.1:0-3697 GCA_963617005.1 Parabacteroides distasonis
AAAGCAAACAAAAACCCGCCCTTGCAAAAAGCAGTGTGGCGGGTGTAGTTTAGTTTAAATTCTTTTATCGACCAAACTTTCCAAAAACCTACATCGCCTCTTCTCACTTGCTGACGGAACTAGTTTAGAAGAGTAGAAATGAAAAATGCGCATTAAAAGGGATTTCAAATAGCAGTCAAAAACACCTTTGCTATTAAAGTATTGAAATGTTCCTAAATAACTATTCAAAGAGCAAAAGTCGGAATAGGTCATAGTATCTTTTTGTCGCAACTCATTTGTCTTTTGGCGTATTGAAAGCAGGGTGGAGCGTCGTAAAGTATTGTTTCCTTTGTGGCGGAAAACGAAACCCACAAAATCAACCCCTCTTGCTTCAACTGGAAAGATTTGGTAATTAGGCTTCAACTCCAAATCCAAATCACTCAACTGCTTTTTAATGCAACCCAAAAGGGCGTGCAGTTTTTCTTTGTCGTCAGCAAAAATCACCACATCGTCCATATATCTCACCACAAAGGGTATGCGCAAGTTTTCTTTTAAATAGTGGTCAAAGTCGGAGAGGAAAAAATTGGCGAAAAACTGGGATAAAAAACTGCCAATCGCAATTCCTCTGTTACCAGGATAGCTGTCCACTATTTTACCAAGCAATCGTAACAAACGGGCATCTTTGAAAAGTGTCGCCAACTTCTCTTTTAGGATTTTATGACTAATGCTGTCGTAATACTTCCGCACGTCGATTTTTAGGCAGTATGTGGTGGAGTTAGGATAATTGGTGAGATATTTATTGACCAACTTATGCGCTCTATCAATTCCACCACCAGGGATACAAGCGCAAGTGTGGTAGCAAAAGTGTTTAAGAAAGATGTGTTGAGTTTGTAGTAAGACAGCCCATTGTATAATTCTATGCGGGTAAAATTTAAGTTTCATTAGACGGCGTTCTTTTTTCTTTTTATTGCCTTCGTTTATGATTTTCTCTGTATAATCATTTTCAGTTAGTTCGTAAGTTTCAGTTATAAGCATATGTTGGAGTTTTAGGGCATAATGGTCAATGTCTTTTAAAACTTTACGAACTTCTTTATAATCCTTCTTTCCCTTTGCCGCTTTTTTAATTGCTTTTCTAATGTTTTCCAAATCACAAATGCGGTCAAAGAGGTCGCCGTGGCGTTTCATAGTTTAGTATCATCCTCTCTGTGTTATGTTGCTATCTAACTATTTAAAACCCAAAAACTCGCAAATCACCTATAAGAGCTTTCGCTTTCGCTACTAGCACTTGGATCTGTTTTGTGGTGTCCTAAACCACTCTATTTTGCCAAGGGGCAGGGCGATGGTGGTCACGCTGGGTGCTAGTCTTTTACAACCGCCCCGAAATTTCTACAACCAAATCATAATTTGCTTGGTGAGCGCCAATGTTACTGTTAGCAACGTCACACGCATTATTCAGATTCCAACACCACACTCCGTAGTTCGCCCCATTATTCCAATTCCCGCCGAAAATAGCCGAGACGGCACCACGAGGCAACACAGGGAAGCGCCGTGCTAGCAAAGTGCCTACTAAATGCTCTGTGCTAGTCTATTGCCGACTGCGTAACATTTACACCAGTCGCCCAAGTGTTCCGGACGTTTCAATAGGTTATGTGGCTGTTTCACTCATATAAGACCACGCCTATTGCTTTTGGGTTTTAAATAGTTAGATAGCCTCCACTTAAAAGTCAAAAATCGGTGCAAAATCGCACCACCCATTACTTATATATTTTACGACATTATTTTGAAAAAGTCAAGCGATTTTTAAAGAAAATTCCAAAATCTTTTGCAAAAATGTCAAAGTTTTTTAAACTCTATGGTGCGCCCTTGCGGGCGCACAAAGAATAGAGCGGCGTTGTCAACGCCGCTTTAAAAAAAGGCGAGGCGAGCGCCAACGTAACCGTAAGCAACGCCACACGCATCAGTCAGAGCCCAACACCACACCCCGCAGTGCGCCCCACCATTCCAACGCCCGCCGAAAAGAGCCGACTTGCCGCCAGTGTAGCCTGCCCAACAACCATCTCCATAGCCCGTTCCATCGCTAGCGCCAAATGTAGTTGGAAACCATTTACTAGCGTTAGAGCCACCAGCAGTTTTAGTGTAGTATACATTCCCGCTAGCTTGTCCGCTGTGTGTGCCAATCTTCGTATAGCCCGTCCAATCGGTGTAACTATCATTATAACTGCTATTGTTACTCGACTTATAAATACTCAAATCGTTAGCAACCTTTAACCCATCAACCCACGCCCAAACGTTCCCATAAAAATCCTCAATGCCAAACAACTTCATATGGCTTGTCCAATTCGCTTTCGTCCCCCAATTCATTCCAAGGGTGTCGCAAGCCCCTTCACTCGCCGCACTACCATTTGACACCGACGTCCGCCCATAACCTATCACATTTTGGCTGTTTAAGTTTTGGAAGCATAGAGCGTAGCAGGTTTGGATATACTCTACCATATCAAAGCACCACAACTGATACCCCGTCACCCCGCCCGTGTTTCTATTATTGGCGTAAGTGCGGAAGTTAGTTAGAGTAGTATTGACCAATGGTGTTTTTCCACTGCTACTATAAATCTTTGAAGAAGAGCCATAAGCGTGGTAAGCGCCGACATAGAAACAATCCTTCTCCACTGTTCCCTTGGTGAAAGCGGCATAGTCATAACCTACGGCATTTCTCTGCTTGGTCATCGTGTAAGTGTTATCGCTCACTCCAACACCTGCCAAACTTCTTTCCACTTTTATCCCTCTTCGTGGAAATTTAATCATAATGTCGTAGCCCAAGGTGGTAGGGATAGTTACTCCACTTGTATAAACTTTAAAATTGTTAGGGTTCACATCGCCTTGCTCCACGCCATTCAAAAGCACGACAGGTTTTATTCCTAACCAATCCATCAACTCTTCTACACTACATTCCCTTGCATTTTCACTCACGGTGATGTGTGGGTATAGATAAGAAATGTTGGCGTTATATTCGCTCACCGTGAAACTAATCGGCTCCACGCTCACGCCAAACTCACACGCCACACTCTCCATCCCATTTCTCACGCTCACCACACTCACCAAAAAGCTCCCCTCTTCATCGGGCGCAGTGTAGGTGATTTCATTGCCACTCACCACCGCCGTTCCTTTTTGGCAGGTTGCTTTGAGTGTGTCCGCCGCATTGTCTAGTATAAATTTTAATTTTACCCGCCCGCCCGCAAATGTCGGTTTTGGCGGGCTAACCAAAATCGGTGTTCTCGGTCTTGCTATTCTATTCGCCGCCTCCATCAAAGCGCCATTCACTATAAGGTCTGTGTCGCTTACATTGTCAAAATCGGTAATTTTAAGGCGGGTGAAAGTTTTCTCGGCGAACTGACTTGCCACCGTGCTATCAATATCCACTTTGTCTTCTGGTGCCACCCTTCTCACCGACTCTGCCAATGCGCCCGCTATAATCATATCGGTGTCGGTTGCATTGGTGATGTCAGTAGCCTCCACAATGCCCTTTGTTTTTGTGATGAACTTCTCTTTGAAAGTTTGGAACTCGGTGTCGTCCGTTCTCAAATTAGTTGCCATAATTCTTTTCCTCTTTTAAAACTAAACTTTTAATCCTCACTTTGATTTTTGCTAATCACCATATAGCCTTCGATAAGAGCCGAACTGGTGTCACGCCCACTAGCCCCCTGGACGCCATCTTCTGGTG
>CAVEMY010000099.1:0-3599 GCA_963617005.1 Parabacteroides distasonis
TTCAAAGAGAGTAGATAGAGAATTTCTTGCAGAACTTTTTCTTGAGAAAACATAGTTAAATTAGAAAACGAGAATTAATGTAGGTTTTTGCAAGTCGATTTTCCGAAGAGTAGGTTACTCCTCTATCGTATCTCGGTCTGCCAAGATTGTACTATAGGTTCCGATAACGATATGCGGATGAAACAACTTTTTTTCAAGATCAAGGCATTTCTTGAGCATTTTTGTACTTTTGTCTTCTTTGTACTGTATCGATGCCAAGTTAACCGTTGCCTTTTTCACGAGTTATTTTCCAAACGGAGAGCTCGAGCAATTTTATTGTTATCCGTTGGCAGACAAAGTAAGGCGCTTTCTTACGTGTTTAAGAGGAGATTCCTGAGACACAGGTTCCTAAGATTATTGGTTTCTTTGACGTTTTTTAGCCGTGTGTGGCAATCGGCGGGATTTGCGCTCGTAAAAGCGATGTAATCTTATCGGCTTTTGTAGCGCTCAATAAAGTTTACGATAAGCCCTGTTAAAACTGCGATAGAAGCCTCAAAGAGCACCAAATCAGTCAAAAGCGCCCATGCGCTCTCCCCTCTTTGCGTTGGGATTGTGATGAGTTCAAAGTCAAGCAGATAAAGCGCCTCGCGCCTTGTTGTGAAACCAGCAAGATAAAAGAGAGAGGCAATCCCTAGCGCAATAAGGAAAAAGGAAAAGCCCTTATTTCCAAAGATTTTCTGCAATGCACTCCCCACTTTTGGGAAAAAGACACTTGCATGAAATCCGATGTGAATTCCAGCAAGTAAGAAAAACCACGAGGCAAATCCTGTGTGCAGATAGCGAATCGTGAGAATGAAGTTGTAGAGCTTCTCGGAAAAGACGAGAAAAAGAGATTGCGAGCCTAGGATGCCAGTGACGATGGTTAAGAAAAATGCCAAAGCGAGCGCGCTATTTAATACGAGAAGAACATAGTCCTTAGCCCGCAAGCGCCTTGCCCCGACCCCGAAAAGCGCTTGCACCTTGCGCTTACACCAAAAGCGATTAAGCGCAATGTGCGTGATAAGGGCAAACGTAAGAATTAGGCCAAGAGCCTCATGAGCAAGGTTTCCTGTAAGAAACCCCGCCATCGCCAAGCTCAGGGAAAGCGCGAGTAACTTGTCGAAAAGCACTCGCCTTTTCCAGGTCTTTTCTGGACTTGCGTTGTCAAAAAATGTCAGTGGCCACATAGGTTTTAAGCAACTTTCCCAACAAGTTTTCCTAATTCAAAGGCATCATCAGGAAATCGGGTTGACTCCGTCATCGCACGTGTCCCACAGCCTACTCCTAAAACTTCGCCCACGTTTTTCCATCCCATATATTCGCAAAGTCGCTCGTAATAGTGCGCAAGAGCTGGGAAAGTCTCTGGACTCGAATTCCAAGCGGCGGCAAGAAGGACCGCTTCTTTTGGTCTGTGTAGTTGCGAATTGATGGCGTAAAAGCGATCGATTACCAATTTAATTTGCGCTGAAGGCCCGTAGTAGTACAAAGGAGTACAAAAGACAACGAGATCAGCTTGGATTAGATGGGGGTTTAATTCAAACATGTCGTCGCGATACACGCAATCGGAGCTTCCCATCCCACAGCGGTCGCACCCGCTGCAGGCTGTGACGCGCTTGAAGGCTGCGTCAAAGCGAAAAACGGAAGCCCCCACCGATTGTGCGCCTTCGATAAATCGATCGGCCAATAGAAATGACGATCCGTGCCGGTGTGGGCTTCCCGTGATGACAGTGATGCGTTTACCCGTGGGGGCTGCGATGGCGGCAGTCACTCCAAGGGCGCTTGTAGCGGCACCTAAGATAGCCCCCGAAAGCACCTTTCTGCGACTCATTAGGCGAATAGGTTTTTCTAAAGTTTCTTTCATTGATGAGCCTCCTTCATTTCTCTTTCAGTGAGCTCTCGAAATCTGACGGGGTTCTTCCCTGATGTTTCAATGGCCTCTAAAGCCTCTTTCGTGAGAGTTCCTAAGGGAGTAAGACCCTCTGACAAACGAAAGTCTTTACGGAAAACGGCGATATTGCCCCATGGGGCGTAATACGTGAAGTCTCCCCGAACGGGCGTTGTCTGCCTTGGCGAAGAGCCTAAAGTTAACGGGGTTTTTAGGTAAGCGATACGTTCGGTTGCCCCATAGTCTTCAAAAATAAGTGATAGCGGTAACCTGGAAAGGAAGTCTTTTGCTGCATCGGTATCGTTTAATTCGAGAAAAGCGGTTCTCGACCCCGTTTCAATGGCGATTGTTTGACTTGCCATAAGAGGCCCTCCTAGTAAAAAGAGGCTTAGTCCCATGAGAAAAGGCACGAAGGGATTTCTTTTCATCGGTGTTCCCCAAAAAGAATCAAAGATTTTTCTCATTCAAACTATAGGCGCTAAAATTAATTAATACCAATACTTTATTTTTATCGAAATCTATTCAATTTAGGAATAAATCAAGATGGACGTTCGTTCTTTACGCTACTTTGTGGAAGTGGCCCGGCAAAAAAGCTTCACGCTTGCAGCACAAAAGCTTTTTATCACGCAACCGACGCTTTCGCGGCAAATTGCTGAACTCGAAGAAGAACTCGGTCAGCGTCTTTTTAGTCGCACGACACGCAAATTGGAACTGACGGAAAAAGGTGTCTTTTTATTTCAGGAAGCGCAAAACATCTTGGCGCTAATCGAGCGAACGAAAAAGGAAGCGATGTCGACCGAAGACATCGCTGGAGACCTTGTTATCTGCGCAGCGGAAACTCCTGTGATGCAAGTTCTTGCTTTGGCAATCGAAGATTTCTCGCGCGCTCACCCGAATGTTCACTTTCATCTTTTAAGTGAAAACGCCGTTGATGCGGCTAACCATCTTCGCTTAGGAAATGCCGATTTCGCGGTTTTTATCGCTCCGACGGATACAGAAGACTTCACCTGCATCACTTTGCCTCGTCACGCACGCTGGGGCGTTTTAGCTCGGCGCGACGCATTCCCTGAGAAAGTCTCGATTACGCCAAAGGAACTCTCGGAATGCTCGCTTTACATTCCTCGGCAACGCCTTATTCAAAATGTTTTATCAGGTTGGCTTGAGTTCCCTTTTGATCAACTGCACATTGCGGGAACCTATAACCTACTTTATAACGCGTCGCTTCTTGTGCGCTGCGGGGCCATGGCTCTTGCTATTGAAGGAATTGTCAGTTCCGATGAAACGATAAATTTTTATCCGCTTGAGCCCTCTTTATCGAGTGATATTGTCTTTGCGTGGTCAACAAATAGGGAGAATCGAACGCTCAACGAGGCCTTTATTGATGCTGTGAAAGCAAGAATTGCACAGGAAAAGTGGTCTTAGATCCTCAGCGTGAAATTGGGTGTAACCCATAGCCGATTACCCCTACTTTGGCTTAATTGGGGGCAATAACTGGTTTCCGTCTCCGAATGAACAACTCGCGCCGATTTTTTACAGAAAAAAGGCAATTGGCCTTTATTTTTTCAGCCAATTGCCTACGGGAAAAGTGAGTTGAAAATTGTCTTTTGAGTCTTGTTATCGCTCTAGCGCAACTTCGCAGCGATGAACTACCGCACCCTTACAGATGCGGTTTCGAGGGGCCGTAGCCCCTCTTTTA
>CAVEMY010000100.1:0-3495 GCA_963617005.1 Parabacteroides distasonis
TCTGTGTTGTAAAGAGATATGACCCATGGAAGCAAAATCGATATGGCACATGCGTTCCGAAGCCTCGCAGCGAAGCCGTAGGCGAGCGGCGAGGCTTCGGAACGTGGCATTTTATGCCTTCATCTTTGCCTTGAGAAGCTGTAAGGGACTTTTCCGTTCAAGCGTGCGCATGGTTTTGTTGTTGCTCCATTTCAGATGCTCTTTGAGTTTCTCATTCAGCGCATCAACGCTGCTGAAGCACTCCCAGTCATAAAAATATCGTTGGTCATTGCGATGGCTGCGTTCCACTTTGCCGTTGTGCCACGGTGTCCTCGGCGGTATTAAAACATGCGCAATACCCTCTTTTTCCAGAAATTTGTCCATGGGACTTTTCTCTGTTTCGCTGATAAATTTGTAAGTGAATTCGGTTCCGTTATCAGTCTGAATCGTCTTGATCGGGAACGGAAAAGCTTCGATGAGCATCTTCAGAAATTTCACCGTGTTCTCAGGCGTGTGCTCCTCAAAGCCGTATACGAAGCGCACTCGAGTGCACTCGTCGATTGCTGTCCACTGGTACAAATGCTTCCCATTCAGCCGCAATGCACCCCTTAAGCAGGCGTAGGGCACCTCTTTGACATCGATTTGAACTTTTTCGCCAGGATAACTCAACTCCGGATAGCGTCCCTGGTTCGTGCGAGGCGCTTTCTTTTTGCCAAGTCCCGTTCCGAGTCCCATTCGCTTTGCTGCATATACCATTCCGCTGAAGCTCCTGTTGTATCCGGCTTTGACGGCTGCGTCATAAGTGCCGTCCCATCCATAGCGCAGATAATTTCTTGTAAATGCATCATGGATGATCGCTTCCTCCTCTGCTGTGTGCCGGCGCGGATTGTGGTGAGGGCGATGACTCTTCTCACGCAGCGATTGCCAAGTTCCGTCATAACGACGACACCATCTTTTCACGCTGCTAAGACTGACTCCGTATTTTTCGCTTGCAAAGCTTTTTCCCTTTCTCTTTGCCAGCTTTACGACTGCTTGACGTTTCCGTGCCTCCTGTGTTATCCTATTCATCGGAAGTTCCTTTCTGATACGGTTTTGGGGGTGTTGTTGCGACTCCATTATACCATATCTCTAATGAACTTCCTTTTCTTTTTGAGGGGGTCATATCATTTTAACACATACAGATTTGAGATTAGTATGAGACCGAAAAAAAGGGAAGGAAATGCACGCCGGAATATCTGACGCAGCTCGGGGCAAGCCCCTTCCCTGCGTCAGATATTTTGGTCGCATGAGAGCTCCCGGTGGCGCGTATTCGGCGATTTCCAGCCGAGGACAGACATGGGGATGTCGTTGCTTCGGCGCAGGTAACTCTTCATCTGAAGCTGCAAATCGTCAAGAGAATAGAAGCTCAGATGGTTATAAAATCGCTCCTGGTCATTTCGGTGGCTGCGCTCGACTTTGCCGTTGTGCCACGGTGTGCGCGGGCGGATCGTCTTGTGAGTAATGCCGTTTTCCTCGCAGAACAGATCCAGCGGGTGCACGCGCTTCGTTTTTGCCGTGTGGGTAAACTCGCTGCCGTTGTCGGTCTGTACGATCTGCGGCGCAAAGCCGAAGAAGGTGATCGCACGCTTCATAAAATCCACCGTCGAGAAGCTGCTCTGCTCCTTATACGCGTAGATAAACCGCTTTCGGCTCGCCTCCTCAAGCATCGTATACTGAAAAAACGCTTCGCCGTCCTTGCCGACGTAGCAGACTTTCGGCACGTATTTCACGTCCATTTGCCATTTTACCCCCAATTTTGTGGGCGTATCGTACTTTCCGAGGTGCTTCGACTTCTTTTTCGTCGATTCCGCCTTTCTGCGGTATCCGAGACGCACGAAGACGCGGTACAGCGAGCCCGGATGCCGGCTGTACGCCTTTTCCTCGCACAGTTTTCCGTACATTTCGCATACGCTGATGTTGGGATTGCGCCGGTGAAGATTGCGAATCCAGTTCAGTTCTTCCTCCGTATGCGCGTTCGGGTGCGGCGTTTTCGGACGGTGCGATTTCGGCACCAGCGATTCCCGCGTCCCGTCGTACAGCCTGTTCCACCGCATCAGCGACGCCTTCGAGATGTGATACCTCCGGCAGACGAATTGCACGTCTCGCACCTGCCGATACAGCTTGACCGCATACATTTTTGTCGTGACTTCGTGTTGTAAATATCGCTTGTTCTGTGCTATACTTTTCATGGCAATTGATTCCTTTCGTTGGATGGAGTGTAGTGACTTGATTCTAACGCTTTCAATCGCTTTTTTCTACTTCCTCTCGGTCTCACTTCTATTGTAAAGCTACAACAGAGCAAAATTTCTTTTCACTTTTGTATGTGTTAAAATGATATGACCCCCTCAAAAAGAAAAGGAAGTTCATTAGAGATATGGTATAATGGAGTCGCAACAACACCCCCAAAACCGTATCAGAAAGGAACTTCCGATGAATAGGATAACACAGGAGGCACGGAAACGTCAAGCAGTCGTAAAGCTGGCAAAGAGAAAGGGAAAAAGCTTTGCAAGCGAAAAATACGGAGTCAGTCTTAGCAGCGTGAAAAGATGGTGTCGTCGTTATGACGGAACTTGGCAATCGCTGCGTGAGAAGAGTCATCGCCCTCACCACAATCCGCGCCGGCACACAGCAGAGGAGGAAGCGATCATCCATGATGCATTTACAAGAAATTATCTGCGCTATGGATGGGACGGCACTTATGACGCAGCCGTCAAAGCCGGATACAACAGGAGCTTCAGCGGAATGGTATATGCAGCAAAGCGAATGGGACTCGGAACGGGACTTGGCAAAAAGAAAGCGCCTCGCACGAACCAGGGACGCTATCCGGAGTTGAGTTATCCTGGCGAAAAAGTTCAAATCGATGTCAAAGAGGTGCCCTACGCCTGCTTAAGGGGTGCATTGCGGCTGAATGGGAAGCATTTGTACCAGTGGACAGCAATCGACGAGTGCACTCGAGTGCGCTTCGTATACGGCTTTGAGGAGCACACGCCTGAGAACACGGTGAAATTTCTGAAGATGCTCATCGAAGCTTTTCCGTTCCCGATCAAGACGATTCAGACTGATAACGGAACCGAATTCACTTACAAATTTATCAGCGAAACAGAGAAAAGTCCCATGGACAAATTTCTGGAAAAAGAGGGTATTGCGCATGTTTTAATACCGCCGAGGACACCGTGGCACAACGGCAAAGTGGAACGCAGCCATCGCAATGACCAACGATATTTTTATGACTGGGAGTGCTTCAGCAGCGTTGATGCGCTGAATGAGAAACTCAAAGAGCATCTGAAATGGAGCAACAACAAAACCATGCGCACGCTTGAACGGAAAAGTCCCTTACAGCTTCTCAAGGCAAAGATGAAGGCATAAAATGCCACGTTCCGAAGCCTCGCCGCTCGCCTACGGCTTCGCTGCGAGGCTTCGGAACGCATGTGCCATATCGATTTTGCTTCCATGGGTCATATCTCTTTACAACACAGA
>CAVEMY010000101.1:0-3348 GCA_963617005.1 Parabacteroides distasonis
GCCGCCCGTAAAGCCCAATGCGAATACACGATGGCTCTCGAAAGTATCGGAAAGGCCCTTTGGGATGCGCACCGTAAAAGCGATCGCCCGTTAGTGATTTTGGCTGGTCACCCGTATCACGTCGATCCTTTAATTTCCAATGGCATCCCCGCTCTTATTGAGTCGATGGGCGCGGATATTGTTTCAGAAGATGCGATTTCCTTTTTAGCCGACGACATTGAAAAAACCGATGTTGTCAATCAATGGACATTTCACAGTCGTTTGTATCGAGCGGCAACGTTAGCCGCAAAGACACCGAACACGGAACTTGTGCAGTTAGTAAGTTTCGGGTGCGGCTTGGATGCGATCACCTCTGAAGAAGTCTCTCGGATTTTAGATAGAGCTGGGAAACTTTATACGCAACTCAAAATCGATGAAGCCGACACTTTGGGGGCGGCCCGTATTCGCTTAAAGTCCTTGTTAGCCGCATTAAGTGAGCGCTCAAGAAGTCAAGATCTACTAGCGAAAGACACAGTTAAAGAAGCGCCGATCCTCTTTAAAAAGAAAGAGGCAGTGAAGAGCCACGAAGCCCTTTTAACAACAGAAAGAATTCAAAAAGAGGGAAGAACGCTTTATGCGCCACAGATGGCGCCGATTCACTTTCCAATCTTAGTGGGTGCTTTCAAGGACTTAGGCTGGAATGTGAAGTTACTCGATACAGCGCGTCCTGAGTCGCTTGATTTGGGTTTGAAGCATGTCAATAACGACGCGTGCTATCCAGCGATTGTCGTAATCGGTCAATTGTTAGATGCCGTTCTCAATGACCCGAATTTCAATAAAGAAAAGGATGCGGTGCTACTTGCGCAAACCTGCGGGCCCTGCCGCGCAAGTAACTACACGACACTGATGCGTTGGGCGTTAGACGATGTGGGCTGTAAGAAGGTCCCGGTTGTAAGCCTCTCTGCGGGTCACTTAGGAACCGAAACACTTGACATTAACTTTTCTGGAATGCGCCACTTAATGCGAGCTCTTTTGTGTGGGGATGCGCTGCAGCGGCTTTCTTTGTATACACGGGCACACGAAATCGAGAAAGGGGGAAGTGTCGCCTTACTAAAGCTTTGGCAAGAGAAACTTTCAAGAAACATTCCCGATAGTAAATCGGCATTGCGTAAGACACTTAATGCAATAGCGGCTGACTTTAAGAAAATCCCTCTAGACGCCGTTAAAAAGCCCGCTGTGGGACTTGTGGGAGAAATCCTACTCAAATACCACCCAGCCGCCAATCAAGCGATCCTAGACCGTTTAATCGCAGCGGGGGCCGAACCCCACATCGGGGACCTCACGATGTTCTTTCACTATTGCCTGTGCGACTACGTCTGGCAAGCAAAGAAGATGGGAGGCTCTCAAGTGAAAGGCATTGCCTCGTGGTTCCTTTTGAAGTTCTTTGAAGGCTACAGAAACGTTTTGCGCGACGCGTTAAAGGGTACTCCCGTAGGAGACGTGATTTCGACGAAAGACTTAGTCTTGGGGCTTAAGGGAATCGTAAGTCCTGGGCAACAAGCTGGAGAAGGGTGGCTCCTTACTGCCGAGATGATTGAATTCTTAAACGCAGGCGTAGCGAACGTTCTTTGCCTGCAGCCCTTTGGGTGTTTGCCTAATCACGTGACAGGAAAGGGCGTGATCCGCGAATTGCGAGAAACCTATGCCGACGCCAATCTTTGCGCGATTGACTTTGAGCCAGGCACTTCGGAAACCAATGTCGATAATCGCCTAAAGCTCTTTTTAGCGCAGGCTTTTGAAGCATTAAAAGAAAAGGGCTAGGGCGTTACTCTTTACCTGCGGGGCTCTTTTCCAAGGTCAAAATCATTTCACAGGCTTTGCAGTCAAACGTCGCTTTATAGACAAAGCCCTTCGGGTCCACAAGCGTTATGGGTTCAGGTTTTAAGTGACCTGCGTTACTTTCTTTGAAGCGTTCTTTTGCCTCAGGGGACCCCTTCGTGAATTTGGGGCATAGCCCCAATTCGTTTCTCAAACAATAGCGGCATCGCATCAATTCTCGATTGACAACGGAAGGATTGACTTCAAAGCCCATTTCAGAAATGGTAAGGCCGTATTTCCCCCAAAACACTTTGGCTAAATGATTTGTGACGTTAGCCCGAAAGTCCGTTGCAAAGCGCGTTGTATCAATCTCACTTCAAAGCCCATTTCAGAAACGGTAACGCCGTGCTTTACCCAAAAGGTTTTCGCTAAATGGTTTGTGACGTTTGCCCGAAAGTCTGTTGCAAAGCGCGTTGTGTCAATCTTTTGAGTTGGGTCTTTTTTTGGGATGTAAGGCTTTTGACGCTCGGAGATTTTTTCTTCGAGCAATGTGAGAGCCTTTCTTCTTAAGTCATTTAAGAAGGAGGCTGGAATAAAGCGGTCAGTTAACCCTGTGATCCTGATGCCTTTAAGAGTAAAGGGGGTGTCTCCCGTTTTGCTTAAGGCTTTTGTGATGGCATCAAGCGTTTTCTCAGGATTTTTCGCCGGGTCTAAAGCAAGTGTAAGGGTTTCTCTTACCTCGTATCCTGCAGCTTTCACGGTAAGCGATAACCCCACTTGAGAAATATCCAAAACGGCATCAAATTCGATGGTCCGATGCGACGCAGCGCCTTCTAACGCCTGTAAAAAGACGCGGTCACTATTTCTGTAGATCTCTGTTCCTCTCTTTAGTTCCCGCAAACGGCTTCCGGCCTCGAAAGTGGAAACGAGAGTGAAGTTTCCTCTTTTTACGGCTTTATTGACGCGTAAGCCATTAAAGGCTCCAGAGTCAGTGAAGTACGCCAATCCGTCACCGTTATTGAGTTCCTTACCTCGTATGACGTCGATGGCAATCTCGCGATTAAACGAATCGATGTCGATCACACGCCCGATTCTTTCCCCGACGCTTTTTGGGGTTCGAAGTTCTGCTTCGAATTCGGGGCGCCCGTTTACAAAAACGTCCGTTTTCCCACGGTGAAAGGTTTTCGTTGGCTCTGGCGTAAAGGTAAATGAAGAAGTCCCTAAACTTGCCTTTTCCCAGTCGTACTTTTCCATTAAGTGATCGAGTTTTCGCCGGTAAAACGCCGTGATGTTTTTCACATAGCTCGCGTCTTTGAGTCTCCCTTCGATCTTAAAGCTTGTGACTCCCGCTTTAATAAGAGCTTCTAAGTTTTCACTTTGATCGTTATCTCGTAGGCTTAAGGCGTAGCACTCTTTTTTAATGGGAATCCCTTGAAAGTCATACACATCGTAGGGTAGGCGACAGAGTTGCGCACATCGTCCGCGATTGGCGGACCTGCCGCGAGTTCCCGCCGATAAATAGCATTGGCCTGAATAGCAAACACAAAGCGC
>CAVEMY010000102.1:0-3233 GCA_963617005.1 Parabacteroides distasonis
GCTGACTTAGAGGAAGCGATTAAGAATCTCGAAGAAACAATCCGAAAGATTGACGCTGAAACGCGAGAACTCTTACGCACGACCTTTGATACGGTCAATAAGAACTTTGGTGAGATGTTCACAAGCCTCTTTGGTGGGGGTAGCGCTGAGTTGCGTCTAACGGGAGAAGAAATTCTTGATACGGGTATTGATGTGATCGCGCAGCCTCCTGGAAAGAAAAATACAAGCGTGAAGATTCTTTCGGGGGGCGAACAGGCCTTGACGGCAACGGCCTTGGTCTTTGCAATCTTTAAATTAAACCCGGCGCCTTTCTGTTTACTTGACGAAGTGGATGCGCCTTTGGATGAAGCCAATCAAGACCGGTTAGTTAAGAAGATTGCCGCCATGAGTGAAGCCACGCAATTTGTGATGATTACGCACCATCGTGTGTCGATGGAGCAATTGGAGCAGTTAATCGGTGTGACGATGAAAGAACCTGGGGTTTCGCGCGTTGTGGCGGTTGATATTCGTGAAGCGACAGAATTGGCACAGTCGTGATATTGTTACAAGAGAAATTTTTAATTTTCGATAGGACTTAGAACATGTTCGGTATCGAGCCTTCCTATTTGCTTTGGATTGCAGCACTTATTGTGCTTGTCATTTTGTATTTTACTTTTTTGCGGCGCCGCAAAACCGAGGCTCCCGCAGAAGACGTGAGTAAAAAAATGCGCCAGGGCGTAGGAGATGCGTTAATCGGAGAAAATGCCGAGAAGACGGCGTTAACCGATGCGATCAGTGCCGATGAACCTGAGGCCCCGAAATTGGATGAATCGGTAAAAGAAGAGGGCGAGCTTCCCGCAACGGCAGTTGAAGCTCCTATTGTGGCGCCAGAACCCGCGCCCGAAGTTCCTCTCGTTGAGGAGCCCACCGCTGAAGAACTCCCCGAGGTCGCTTTAGAGCAGCCTGAACTTGCCCCAGAAATTAAACCGCTTGTCACACACAAAGGAAGAACACGGCCGAACGTGGATGCGATGCTTGATGTTTGGGTGAAGTTCACACCGAAAGAGAAAATCTTTACCGCAGATCGCCTCGTTCAAGTGCAGGCCTTTATTGATGCTGAAGAACTTACCGATGTTGTGATCGCTGATTACTTTAACGAGGAAGCTGGGGTTTGGGACGCCAATGTCCGCGGTAATGACTCGTGTAGTGCGGTTGTGATTAGGATGCAACTCGCGAACCGCTCTCACGTTGCTGACGAGGTACTCGTTTCTCGCTTTTTGCAGTTAGCCAATCGCATCTCCATTGAAATCGAAGCCGATGCCGAGATGCCCGATGGGCTCGAGGTTGCAAATCAAGCAAAGGCATTGAAGACTCTGATTTCGCATTACGACAACACCTTGTCCCTTTACGTTGAGACAGAAGCTCCTTTCGAGGGGAATCTCTTAAAGGATACCCTTGTGAAAGACGGGTTTACACATATAGGTAGCGCTTTTGTAAAGTGTGCGGCAGAAGAAAAAGATCCCTACTTTACGGTTCATGTGACGCCTGAAAATCCCACAAGCATTGCACTTGAATTGGATATTCCGCTTTGCGACCCAGCATTAAAACCCTTACAAGATTTATTCGAAACCGCAAACGACCTCGCCTGTGATTTAGGTGGCGTTTTAGTCGACCAAGCGAAAAATCCGATCGGAGCCGCGGCGGCCACTTACATTGATGCGGAATTAAAGAAATTGGCGCTTGAGATGGATTCTCAAGGCTTAGCCTTAGGTGCAGAGCGTACAGTGAAACTTTTCTCACGATAAGTGAAAAGCATGAAAGAGATCGATCTTTTTGACGCAGGAACTCCCAGCGCTAGTGACGAGGCTCGCGCCAAAGAACTTGCCAAACTCCTTAATCGTTGGAACTACGAGTATTACGTCTTGGACGCTCCAAGCGTCCCCGATGGCGAGTACGATCGCGTCTTTCGTGAACTTCAAGCGCTTGAAGCGAAGTACCCGCAGTTAAAAACACCGGTTTCTCCGACGCAGCGCGTGGGTGGGGAAGTAAGGTCGGATTTAAGGAAAGCCACGCACGTTGTCCCGATGCTTTCCATTCACACGGAAACGGACTTCACGGACGCTGGTGCCTATGCGTTCGATGATCGTGTTCGTAAAGATCTCCCAGATATTCCCGTTATTGAATACGACTGCGAATTTAAGTTTGATGGCCTGGCGATCAATCTTCGTTATGAAAAGGGCGATCTCGTTCTTGCTGCCACGCGTGGCGACGGAATCGTCGGCGAAGACGTCACAGCAAACGCTCGTACGATACGCAATATCCCTTTGAGGATTGAAGCCGAGAACGTTCCTGATGTTTTGGAAGTTCGCGGGGAAGTAATCCTTCATAAGAGCGACTTTGAAAAGTTAAACGCGAAGCAAGAACTCGCAGGCGAAAAGCTCTTCGTGAATCCCCGTAACGCTGCCGCTGGCGCCTTACGGCAACTCGATAGCCGCATCACCGCGTCTCGCCCCTTGCATTTTTACGCTTATGGCTTGGGCGAATGTTCTGATCCCGATTTTGCGCAAACGCAATCAGGACTTCTTGACAAGTTTCTAGCAATGGGATTTCCTGTTGTAAAGACCCGAAGGGTGGTTACTGACGCAGCAGGACTTGCTGCCTTTCATAAGTATGTGGAAGAGATTCGTCCGACGCTACCCTTTGAAATCGATGGCGTGGTTTACAAGGTAAACGACTTTGCTCTTCAAAAACGGCTCGGCTTTGTCGCAAGAGAACCGCGTTGGGCCTGCGCACACAAGTATCCACCGGAAGAAGCGTTAACGCGTGTTTTAGGGATTGACGTGCAAGTCGGTCGCACAGGGCGCGTCACACCTGTTGCTCGTTTGGCCCCGGTCTTTGTGGGAGGCGTGACCGTAAGTAACGCGACTCTTCATAACGAAGACCACATCCGTGAGCTTGATCTCATGATTGGCGATACGGTCGTTGTCCGTCGTGCAGGAGACGTCATCCCAGAAGTGCTGCGAGTCTTAAAGGAAAGAAGACCGGCGGACGCCAAAGCCTTCGTGATGCCTAAGACGTGCCCGATCTGTGGGTCAGCGGTTGTGCGTGATGAAGAAGAAAAGGATTCTCGTTGCTCAGGGGGCTTAGTTTGCCCTGCGCAGTTGAAGTTATCCCTTATTCACTTTGCAACGCGCCGCGCGATGGATATCACGGGCCTTGGTGAAAAGATGGTCGATATCCTCGTCGAAAAGGGA
>CAVEMY010000103.1:0-3135 GCA_963617005.1 Parabacteroides distasonis
GCAAGTCTGAGGGAATGCCGTAGTAGGCTTGAGCAACGCCGCCACAGATTGCAGCGAGCGTATCGCTGTCGCCCCCAAGAGAAATCGCATTACGAATGGCATCTTCGAAATTTCGCGATTCAAAAAAAGACATCAAGGCTTGCGGCACTGTCTCTTGGCAAGATACGTCAAAATGATAATGAGGACGAATTTCATTGAGTGTGAAATCCATCGGATAGTAGTGTTTGTCGATGTAGTCTTTGATCTCAAAGATCGGTTTTCCGCTTCGCGCTAAGAAAATGGCAACCGCTGTGGCTTCTGCTCCTTTTAGGCCTTCGGGGTGGTTGTGCGTGACCTCGGTGATTTTCTTAGAAATGAGTTTTGCCTCATCTACGGTTTTCGCAACAAAGCCAGCGGAGCTCACGCGCATCGCAGCGCCATTGCCGTAACTATTGTAGGGCTCGGGACTGTCAGAAAAAATCCACTCGTGAAAGTGTCCACCATAGCCGCAATTGGGGTAATGGCGACCAATGGCTTGCATGTATTTCACGGCGTTACTAGACAAGTCACTGAAATCCGCTTGGCTTTCCATGATTGCTTTCGCAAGAGCGATCGTCATGATGCTGTCGTCGGTTACAAAGCAATTAAAGCGAAAGAATCGGAAATCTTTCTTCTTGATGTTATGCCACTCAAAACGAGACCCAACGATATCGCCAATAATTGCGCCGAGCATGGAATTTTCCCCTTTTTTGTGTTTTTGCCTAAATTGATTAGCCTCTTCTTAAGGCAATAGTACTGCATGAGGGCAAGCGGTAAGGTGCTTTTTTAAGCAATAAAAAGGCGAATCAACGATATGTTGATTTAAGAGGTAATAAGGGAAGATTTTTGCTCTTTTAGAGCCCAAGAATTGTTCTTGCTTTTAAAGCGTCGTTTGTGATGGCACTCTTTAATTGATCGAGACCCGCGAACTTCTTTTCATCGCGAAGTTTCTCAACGAAGGTCACTTCAACCATTTGCCCGTAAGCGTCTCCTGCCCAATCAAAGACATTGACTTCAAGAAGCCAGCGAGCCTCTGATGTGACAGTAGGTTTAACGCCTAAGCTTGCCACTCCTCCGTATTCTTTTCCTGTTTGATCGACGCCCTTTACTCGCACGGCGTAGACGCCACGAAGAGCAGGTTTCGAGATCGATCCAGGCGGCAATATATCGATATTAAGTGTCGGAAAGCCCAATGTGCGCCCTAATTCAGAACCGTGAACGACACGCCCTGTGATTTGGTAAGGGTGACCAAACAAAAGCGCTGTGGTCTTAAGGTCGCCTTCTTCAAGAGCATCTCGAATACGAGAACTACAAACCGTGTGGCCAGCAATCTTAAGTAAGGGTTGCGTTAACACGTCGAATCCTAGTTCTTTGCCTAATGCGCTAAGAGTTTCAGGAGTGCCTTTTCCCATGACGCCAAAGGTAAAGTTTTCTCCGACACCGACCCAACGGGCATCAAGCCCCTCGATAAGGATTTCCTTAGCGAAGGCCTCAGGCTCCAGGTTGGCAAGCTTTTCATCAAAGGGAAGAATGCAGATTCTTTCAATACCGCAACGAAGGATATCTAAGCACCGGTCACGCAATGTGGAAATAAGGCGAACGGAAGTGTCTTTGAAGAATTCACGCGGGTGCGGCTCAAAGGTCAAAGCCGTTGGCGTTAAGCGCCGTGCTTTTGCTTCTTTTACAACGCTTTTTAAGAGAGAGGCGTGCCCGAGATGCAGCCCATCGAAATTGCCAATGGCAATAGCCGAGGGTGAACGTTCCTCGGGGCGCGGCAAGCCGCGAACAATACGAAAAGCTTCGGGTACTCTCATAGCGAGCGCAATTTTGGCGGCTTTCAAGAAGAAAAGCAAAGGGAAATGTGTTTCTAATTTCTAGGTGTGCGCTATAGGGGAGAGCAGGGAAGTTCTTCTATCATACGGGGTTGGTCGTTAACTATTTGGCGTCTTGCATTAGCCTCAGGGGCGGAGACGCGTGTATTTTTCTAAGGGTAGTCGATGGAAAATTTCGCGGCGATTGATTTCGAAACAGCGAACCAATATCGGTCAAGCGTTTGTAGTGTTGGCTTGGTTGTCGTTCGAGATTCGAAGGTAGTTGAGAAGTTTTACGAACTTATCCATCCGACTCCTGATTTTTATTCATATTGGAACACGCGTGTGCATGGCCTTACAGAAGATGACACACGTGATGCTCTTAATTTTCCTGAGGTTTGGGCTGAAATTTCTCCATTGATTGAAGGGCTTCCCCTTGTTGCGCACAACAGTCCTTTCGATGAGAGTTGCCTGCGTGCAGTCTTTCAGACCTACGAGATGCCGTACCCGAATTACACATTCCGCTGTACATGCCGGGCAGCTCGAGTGGCGTTTCATGGGGAGCTACCGAATTTTCAGTTGCAGACAGTCGCGCACATTTGCGGCTATGACTTACGTAACCATCATCACGCATTGGCAGATGCCGAGGCCTGCGCACAGATTGCGCTCAAAATCCTGCGAGACTGAGTTTTGTTTTTGATGTTTGTCGCTAAGGCCTTTCTCATGAAAGGACTTAGTTCTGCTCTTTTAAGAGCTCTGAGTAAACAAAGAACTGCGATTGAATGACTCGATTTGGAATCACAAGCGCTGGCGTTTTACCTGAGTCATACGTGAGAAAACCCAAATAGAACATGACAGAAAGAAGTTCGCTTTGATTTAATTTATTGAGCCGATTTAAGTTGAGGTCACTTGGCGTTGACTTAAAAGGGATTGCCACATGATTCATGGCACTTTCAAGCGTTTCTTTGATAATCGCACGACTTTCAAGATTTAAATAGCCTTCAATCTTATTGAGGTCACATCCAAGATTTGGATCGATGAGCGGGTCAGGCTTCTCATGAATTGTTTTTAGGCTTCGCAAATAATACAAACACATCGCGGGATTAAAGACCGTTTCTTCGCTACGTGTGCTAAAGCGGTATCCGTTGTACCACTCTTTCATGTCGGAAATCACAGCATCAAGCGTAAGGTTGCAGGCCTTTAAATCAACGGTTTCGAGGATTAATTCTCGAAGTTCTGCTTCGTTAAAGCCAAACATGCCAGCAAAGGCTGGATGCGTTGTAATGTTTGTTGCGATGTTAAAGCC
>CAVEMY010000104.1:0-3077 GCA_963617005.1 Parabacteroides distasonis
TGAGCCCAGAGGAGTTCGCAAGAGAGCAGGGGCGCCTTACTGACTGGATTGGCATTACGTTTTCAGGAAGCAACATTCACTACGCAAGTTCCGAGGATTGGAATCCGAGAGGACTTGCTGACTACGCCTTAAATGTACTTAGTCAAGAAATACGCGCCGCAGGCTTTCAACCTGAAGACGATACAGAAGTGATTTTTGCGCTTTCTCGCATTTACACAAAAGAGCTTGAAAGAGCGTTAGAGCGCCATGTGGCTAAGGGAGAAGATGCAAAAAGTTTTCCCTTAAGTGAGGCGTCCATCGGGTTGGTTCACTGGTGGTCACGCTTGATGACAGGGGCGCCTGTTGAAGCGCTGATTGAACATTAATTTAAAAAGAAGTAGGGGTCTATTTTTAAGGAACGGTTATGGAATTCTTTACCTATCACAATCCAACAGAATTACTTTTTGGTAAGGGTGCTGAAGTTCGCATCCCCGAGGCGCTTGTGACGAAATATCACGCGAAAAAAGCGCTTGTCGTTTACGGGAAAGGTTCTGCGAAACGCTCAGGACTCCTTGATCGCGTGTTAGCAAGCGCCAAGGAAGCGGGCCTTGAAACCGTCGAAAAAGGTGGCGTGCAACCGAATCCCACAATTGAATTCGTGCGTGAGGCTTTAGAACTCGCGAAAGTTGAAAAGGTCGATTCTGTGATTGCTGTCGGTGGCGGAAGCGTCATCGATACCGCTAAGACCGTTGCGGCTGCTTTTAATTACGAAGGGGACCCGTGGGACTTCTTTGATGGGAAAGCGACTCCCGATGAAACAATCCTTCCTCTTGGTGTCGTTTTGACGCTTCCTGCGGCGGGGTCCGAGCAAAGCAAACGTGCCGTGATCACCAATGGCAATAAGAAAATCGGTATGGGAAACGACTTCTTACGCCCCAAGGTTTCAGCAATTAACCCAGAACTATTCTTTACCTTGCCTCTTGAGCAGATTGCCGCTGGCGTCTTTGACATGATGAGCCACATCATGGAGCGTTATTTCACAAAGACACAGAACGTGGAATTCACAAGCACAGAAGCCGAAGGCGCCTTGCGTGTCATTATGCAAAATGCGCTCGTTTTAAAGGACGACCCGAAAAACTACGCGGCTTGGTCAGAAGTGGCGTTAGCAGGAACCTTTGCCCACTGCGGGTTCTTCGGATTAGGCCACGAAGAAGATTGGGCCTGCCATGGGATGGAACACGCCTTATCGGGTTGGGAACCCAAAATTACGCACGGGGCGGGCCTTGCGATTCTGACTCCTGCTTGGATGCGTTACGTGTGGCCTGAATACCCTGAACGCTTTGTTCGCTTTGCAACGAATGTCATGGGAGTGACTCCGATGCCTTCGGAAGAGGCGACGGTGAAACTTGCGATTGCAAAACTTTGCGGCTTTATCCAAGAGATGGGACTTCCTACGCACATTCATGATGTGACCTCAGAAAAACCCGATTGCGAGTTGTTGGCCAAACTCTCTTACGGGAAAGGCCACCTTGGGGGCTTTAAGAAACTGACGCCAGAAGATGCCGCCCACATCTTTGAAGCCGTTCTCTAAAGGAAGATCGTCCTATGCAAGAAGAAAAGAAACGCGTCTTTTCTCAAGAGACCTTGGATACCTATTTCGAGGCCTCTTTGATGCATGGGATTACGCTAGAGAAGTTAAGCGAAAAAAAAGATAAGTACGACGCCCTCATTAATTACGCGCTTTTTTATTTAAAGCGGTTTTTTAGTTGCAAAAGACCCACGTATGAGGACATCATTCGCGCGCTCGATTTGTTTCTTACCGATGTGGCAGTCTGGGTCAATGATGGGCCCGAAGAGCTTTTTGATACTCTCATGAATGCGGGTGGCCTTACATGTAATCAGGATGGCCACATTACAGTGCTTCTTCGTATCGAAGGCCGCTGGACAAAGCAAAAGGCGCTAGCGTACTTAGAGGAAAAGTGGTTTTTAAGAGAAGAAAAACGTAAAGCGATACAAGAAGCGCTTCAGAAAAAAAATCGCACGGTCAATTCCAAAAAAGTTTCCGTTAACGCCTCACGCGACCGTAAGTTCATGCGGATAGCTCTTGAGAAAGCCTGCGAGGCACTTTTTCATGGCGAAGTTCCTATTGGTGCAGTTTTGGTTAACGAAGGCGGAATAATTCTTGCCGCAACGCATAATCGAGTTATTGCCGAGCACGATGCAACCGCACACGCAGAAATGCTTGCCATCAGGGAAGTTTCAAAAAAACTTAAGAAAGAAAGGCTCACAGGCACTACGCTTTATGTGACATTAGAGCCCTGTCCCATGTGCGCCGCAGCCATTCTTCACGCACGCATCTCGCGCGTTGTTTGGGGCGCAGATGACTTAAAAGCTGGGGGCCTCGGGGGCGCGATGGACTTAGAAAATCTTGTCGATCTTAATTGGTATCTTGAAACAAAGGGCGGCGTTTTAAAAGACGATTGCGAGACGCTACTTAAGAATTTTTTCCAAAGTAAACGCACGAAGGGTTAAGAGCAAAGTCATGGAGAAAGAAAGAAAACCCCATATCGAAGTCTTTGCGCCCTCTCGTGCGTTAACCGAAGTCGCAAACACCAATAAGATCGATAGCTGTCGTCTACGCCAATCCTTAGCGCAGTTAACTAAATTAGGTTGGGAGTGTTCTCTTGAAGCAAACGCCAAAAAGAATGTCAAGCGCTTTGCAGGAACGGATAAAGAAAGGGCAGCCGAGCTTGAATCAGGGTTGTGTAACACGGATAACGACTTACTTCTTGCTCTCCGTGGTGGGTATGGGGCCATGCGGCTCTTGCCGCTACTAAATTGGGAAAAGTTAAAAGAAAAAGCATCAGTGCCGTTAGCGGGCTTTTCAGATATCACGGCTTTAAATCTCGCGCTTTTGGCAAAACTCAAGACCCCGAGTTGGCAAACACCTTGTGCGGCAGGTTTCTCTAAGAGCTCGAGCGTTCGAGATCAATATTTTATGAACGCTATGCGTTCCGAAAATTTTCATCTTTCTTTTAAAGCCTCAGCTGTTGATTTAAAGAAAGTGAAGTCTTTTGATGTACGGGGCCTTCTTTGGG
>CAVEMY010000105.1:0-3074 GCA_963617005.1 Parabacteroides distasonis
CCTGAAGTTCAAGCCGAGATGCCTTTCTGGCTTTACGAGAAAATCCAAAAGCAATATGGGGATGAATCTCAAAAGATTTTTGCTTCTTGTAAAGAAGGGGCTCCTCTTGACCTTCGAGTCAATCGCTTAAAGGCTGAGAGGAAGACTGTTTTAGCTGAACTCGATGAACATGGCGTTAAAGCCGATGCCACTCCCTTTTCGCCTGACGGCATTCGCCTAGTAGATAAGCCAGGACTTATTCGTTGGCCGATGTATCAAGAAGGGCGCATCGATGTGCAAGATGAAGGGAGCCAACTTCTTTCTCGATTGCTTGGCGCGAAGCGCTCTGAGATGGTTTGCGACTTTTGTGCTGGCGCTGGCGGGAAGACCTTAGCCATTGGCGCGATGATGCGCTCCACGGGCCGCTTATATGCCTTTGATGTGAATGAAAAGCGCCTTGCAGGACTTACGCCTCGCATGAGAAGAGCAGGGCTTTCTAACGTTCACCCAATGGCCATTCGCAATGAAAAAGATCTTCGCGTTAAGCGCCTTCGCGGGAAATTCGATCGCGTTTTGGTCGATGCCCCGTGCTCAGGAACGGGAACCTTAAGGCGCAATCCGGATTTACGTTGGCGCTTAAACACCAAAGAACTCGAACGCATCAATGAATTGCAAAAGTCGATTCTTGAAGAAGCCTCGAAACTCGTAAAAGCCGGTGGCCGTTTGGTTTATGCGACCTGTTCACTTTTAAAAGAAGAAAACATGGATGTGGTTGAGGGCTTTTTAGCTAAGCACCCAGAATTTGAATTGCTAAATGCCACAGATGTTCTTCAAAAGCAGGAAATTGAGTTACCGACTTGGCAAAAAGAGCGGTTCGGAAACTACTTTGTGACGCTCCCGCATACGCATGGAACGGATGCTTTTTTTGGGGCTGTTCTTGAAAAGAAAAAGTAAAGAAGCTTCTAACGTAAGAGAAGTCCTAGGGTTCGTTTTCGTGTCGTTTTGAGGGTCCGGTTTTTTGTCGTAAGAGAGATGTGGTTTCGTTCAAGCGTCTTTCTAGGTGGTTTTCCTAAGGGCTCTTAGCCAAAGACAGCAGGTAAGCACTTGCCACTTGCGCTATCCTTCGGGATTGGCAAAATACCTTCTGTCCTTCGGCTTGTCCGAAGAGAAAAATTTGTATTTCGTATTTATTTAGAGATTTAAGAAATGTTTGTACGCGTTGCTCTTTGCTACCATCACCACCACACCTGAAAGCGGTCTTTCAGGCGTGCTCGCGCGGAAGACCCTCAAAAATGGCTTCCGTCGGTACGGCAAAAAGCGTGATACACATTTCACAGTCAAACCCCCGGTAAGCCAGAAACTTCCGAGGGTTTTTCTTTGCCTGATAGTCGCCATCAACACCATCGTACATTGAGAAATTTAAGAGAAAAGGAAAAGAAAAAATGACTGAATCAAATCGCCTTCGCATTGCGCTACAAAAAAGCGGGCGTCTTGCCGATGACTCCGAAGAGCTTATCGAGCGCTGCGGCATCCGTGTGCGCCTTAATGGGCAACGCCTCCTGGCTGTTGCTGAAAACCTTCCTGTCGAATTCTTAAGAGTGCGCGATGACGATATCCCGGGACTTGTGATGGATGGCGTCGTTGACTTAGGTATTGTCGGGGAAAACGTTCTAGAAGAAACCGTTCTAAGCCGTAAAGCGCAGGACATGGCCTCAGACTGCAGGATTCTTAAGCGCTTTGATTTCGGGGGCTGTCGCCTTGCGATTGCAATCCCCAATGACCAAGCCTGGACTGGGTTAGAGGATTTAGCTGGGCGCCGCATTGCAACAAGCTATCCGCAACTTTTAAAGAGGGCATTTGCTGAACGCGGGATTGCCTTTAAGCCCTGCCTTTTAACGGGGTCAGTCGAAGTCGCGCCTCGCGCAGGACTAGCGGATGCCATTTGTGATTTGGTTTCCACAGGAGCGACATTGGAAGCCAATGGCTTAAAAGAAGTCGAGGTGATTTATCGCTCCAAGGCCTGTCTTATTGCGCGCAATGGGAAGATGAGTGTGGAGAAGGCCGAACTCATCGATCGACTCCTTGTTCGTATGCAGGGGGTGGCGCGAGCCCGAGAATGTAAATACATCATGCTCCACGCGCCGAAATCAAAGCTTGATGCGATTTCTAAGATTTTGCCTGGTGCCGAACACCCAACGATTTTGCCCTTGGAGGGCGACGAGACGAAGGTTGCCATGCACATGGTTTCCAAAGAAAACCTCTTTTGGGAAACGATGGAAGAGTTAAAAGCCTTAGGGGCTTCTTCCATTCTTGTTCTTCCGATTGAAAAGATGATGGAATGATTTTGATGCGGAGTTAATGATGGCAGAAATGAATACGTCCTATTTTTCCGACCCGATTGATTGGAATGCGATTTCAGAAAGAGAGCGTGAGGCCGTTTTAAAGCGTCCTGCCGTTAGAGCAGGCGCAACAATTGCTGAAACCGTTAGAGGGATTTTGGCTGACGTCAAAGAAAGGGGAGACGCGGCTTTGCGAGACTTCTCCGCAAAATTCGATCGCGTTGAAGTCAAAGACTGGCAAGTGCCTGAAGCCGATATTGAGGCTGCTTGGGAAAGAGCCAGACCCGAATTTCGAGAAGCTCTACAAAGAGCAGCCGATAACATTCGCCGCTTTCATGAGGCAGAAAAATTAGCGCCCGTTACTGTTGAGACGATGCCAGGTATTACGTGCACACAAGTGACACGTCCGATTGAAAAAATTGGCCTTTATATCCCAGGAGGCACAGCGCCACTTTTCTCAACGGTTTTAATGCTCGGGATTCCAGCTGCAATCGCAGGGTGCTCGAAAGTGATCTTGTGTTCGCCACCGCCTGTGGCAGACCCCATTCTTTGCGCGGCGAAGTTGTGCGGTATTCGTGAGGTCTATTCCATCGGTGGGGCTCAAGCGATTGCGGCGATGGCCTTTGGGACGCAAACAGTGCCGAAGGTTTCGAAAATCTTTGGTCCTGGTAACGCTTTTGTCACAGAGGCCAAACGCCAAGTCTCTCAGAGAGCCGATGGCGCAGCAATCGATATGCCTGCTGGTCCCTCTGAAGT
>CAVEMY010000106.1:0-3012 GCA_963617005.1 Parabacteroides distasonis
TACCCCGGGCCACCGCGGCTTTTTACCCCGGGCGACCGCGGCTTTTTACCCCGGGCCTACCTATGCAAGAGGGTCGTCCCACACTCCGTTGGCGGCTGCCTCTTGCGTACCTTCGCATTGACACTCAAGCCATTTGTCCAACTCCGCGCGCGCCTCTTCGAGCTGCGTCCTTCGGGCTCTTACTTCGGCTGTCGCCTTTTCTAACTTTTCTTCCGCCTTCTTTAGAGCCTCTTCGCACTGGACAAACCTGTCTTGTGGCGTAACGGGCGCGTGCGCTATCGCAACTTCGCGGCGCTTGCGGTATCGGTTGTTGATGCGTTCGCCCTCTGCATCAAAGGAATCGGCTATTTCGAGATTTGCGGTGATAACCTTATGCATAAGCCTAAAAGCATCCGGGTTGTCAGCCGTTGGGTTAAAGACTTGAATGCGGTAGAAAAGCCGCTGCCCCTTCTTGTCGGATATGATGTTTACGATACGCCCTTCGTTGTACTCAACCCTTTCCGCGCCTGTCTCCGCATCAATCGTGCGATACTTCTCAAATCTTACAAGTTTGCCCACGTTGCCGATAACCGCATTTACCTCTGTGGCTATCATTTCGGGTGTCCACTCAACTCTTTTGCTCTTCTTTACAGGTCTACCCCTTTTGAATTTTTCTTTTACTTCCGGCTCTACCATTTCATCAAAGATGCGAAGAAGATTTGAGTTATGCACCTTGACAATACGTTTACCTTCATCCGTTCTGATAGCGTAAAGTATTTTGTTGTTACGCTTTTCCTCTATCACGCCAACGATGTATCCGCCCGTCCACTCAGCGGTATTGAATGGTACAACTTGACAACGATGGTTAATATTCGCTTTTAGTTCTTCCGCTAAAATGGTACGTTCATCGTTGGTTATCCGGGAATGCGCTCCGCGCGCCTCTAAGGCTTTTTCCCGAACGTCCTCTCCGCGCGCCTCTAATTCGGCTCTAATAGCTTCTTTGTCCTCTTCGCTTGCTATGCCTATAAGGGCTTGCAGCTTCTTTGTCGTTAGTTGTGCAAATTTCTCTGTTTCCATAACAATATAATTTTAGTTAGTAAATAATTCGTATTAGCGCCGCGGTACAGCCTATAAGGCTGCATCGCGGTGCCGGTATTCTCTTTGTGCCGGGTGTACGTTCAGCGCCCAACGTCTACAAGTTTTATGTAGCCTCACTCCACGTTTAACGCCTGTGGAGGGCGTGTTCCATTCACGGAATAGGACACAACCGGGTTTTCTGTTCTTTACCTTGAACGTCTCCATTTGCAGTCGCTTTTATTTGTGTGGGGCGGCTCCAAAGTAGTACTACCAAAATATCCATACCCACTCATGATGTAGGCGGCATCAAATCAAATTGCAGTCTCTAAGGACGTGCCGCCTTATTGTTTTTACCCCGGGCGGCCACGGCTTTTTACCCCGGGCCACCGCGGCTTTTTACCCCGGGCGACCGCGGCTTTTTACCCCGGGTCTCCGAGGCTTTTTACCCCGGGTCTCCGAGGCTTTTTACCCCGGGCCGCCGCGGCTTTTTACCCCGGGCCACCCGGGTCGCCGTGCCCCTAAACTCGTACGCCCCTCTTTAGTAACGCCCTCTCGCTAATGTCGCATAGGGCGTTGACAACTCTTTCGTTGCCCTCAACGGGCATTACATAGGTCTTGTTGTAGTCCGCAAGCCCGTACGCCGCGGACGTAAGATACAAGTCACGCCCGTTATGGACGAACAGCGGACGCGCGTACTTGCTACCTTCCTCGTGCAAGTACAACTCTTTGCGGAACAACTTTGCAGCCCGCTGCACCACATTTGTGCGTTCAGTTTCGCGCTCTTTCATCCACTCTCTATTGCGCTGTTCCGGCGTTAATACGAAGTGAGGGGGGCGCGTAAAGTGTGCGTTAATGGACAACTTCCACGCGGCGCGCTTAAGCTTTAATGTAGGCGCAAACTCTTCTATAAATTGGCACACTGTGAGGCGTTTAGTAGAGCCCGTAACGAGCTTACAGAGCCTAAAGATTTTAGTAGTGTTCTGTTCCCGGATTGCCGCCCGGATTTCCTTCTTTGTTATTCTCTTTGCTTTCATAGCTGTATAGTGTTAAGTTGTGAGGATTCGGTTTGTACTCTTTTAGTCCAACTCATACGACACGCCCGTATCCGTGAATGCCGCCACTCATGACGTGTGTCCATTTGGACGTTTTCAAGGGCTGCCCCGGACCGTACCATTCGTTGCCCGAAGATGTAGCAAACATCGTCCGCGTACACGCTTACACGGGCAAAGACACTTCCGTCCTCAATGTATCTGTACCTTCGGGATGCCGTCAACCGGGTTAACTCCGCGGCTGTAAACAACCACCCCGTCCGCCGTGGCGCGCCTTCGGGCTGCGCAACTATGCACCAATACGTTTTCGTTCTTCTTCTCATATCCATAAAAAATTTAAGTTAATACCCAATTATCTGCAAGTCCAAAGCACACCGCGACGTGTCCTTTCCCGCGGCTGCAAAGGTTAGTTCCTTGTCGGCAATGTAGCGGCGTTCTTCTTTGTCTATGTACGCTTTAGCAATGTTGAAACACACCTCACCGCTCAGTGAGCCCCCGGCGGTCAAGCGGTTGCCGTAGCTTATAGTGAACGTATTGCGCTCTTCTTCTGTGCTGTAACCCCCTCTTTCGGCAACGGCAAGAATGCCGTACCAACCAGATGTGAACACGTATTTGTCCCCTGTAAAGAGCACATCAATGCGCACGCCGTGCCGTGTAATGCGATTAATTTCCATATGTTAAAATTTTTAAGTTAATAATGTTGTGCCGTTGGCGGTAACGAGCCGCACGCCTAAGCGCCAATTCTCTTGCAACGGCGGTAGGGTTTAGTCCCTCTCTGCTTTCATCGTGTCTCAGTCTTTTATAAAGGTTATACTTATAGATGCCCGTCCGGCTACCGCCCACAAGTCGAGGCGGCCACGAACGTAGTCAAAAGCGATTGTTGGTATAAGGGCGAACGCGTCCGCGG
>CAVEMY010000107.1:0-3011 GCA_963617005.1 Parabacteroides distasonis
CCCTAAAGGCTCTACATTTGAGCTTTGTAGAAATTCTAGCGAGACGCCCTCCTAGCAAATGACAGGCAAAGGAAAAGAAATGTTTCCTAACGTTTCTAGGGCTAAAAAGCGCTAGCGCAGACCTCTTTCGACAGACTCGTAAACAACAAGGTCTGGTTTAATTTCACGAATCACAGCTTGAAGCTTTTCATTGGATCTGCCGTTAACCGAATAAAAATGAGATTCCGTGAAATGCATGTAGAAGAAAGCCCCCATCGCGCTTGTAAAAGAATCCCCCATCAGAAGAACTCGAGCCTTGTTCGGAGCATGACTATTGAACGCGGCTCCTTTCGAATTCTTAGTATAAATTCGAATCGCAATTTTCTCGGCTATTGTCTCTTTGGCTTCAGCTCCATTTTCTGAAAATAAGAGAGGCACATTGCTTTTGAGAACCACGTTGTAGTCATCATTCTCGTAGCTATTGGGTACACCAATAATATGACGAAGATCTCCACTTTTACCGATAGGTGCTTTCTCAAACCTGTAGGTGTTAGGGGCTGTCTGCTTAAAAAGTTCTCCATTAAAAAGAATCCCTTTTTGCGTTAGCTCTTTAAATAGCGTGAGAAAACCAATTTCTGCCCCCGTTCGTTTCCAATGCGTATCTGCCTTGTAGTAAATAAGTTCATTATTTCTCGAGCGCAATGCATCAAAGGGATAACTAAACAAAAACCCATTCTTTTCGAAAACCGCTTTGAGTCTTTCTGTTTGAAGGTTTACGCGACTACATGCCCCGTGGCGCGTCATCCAATCGGGGAATTTCTCGCAAAAGATGCCGTGCTTATCAGGGGCAGCGAAAATTACATAAGAAGCACCAACCTCTTTCGCCGCACTCTGAAGCTTTTTGTGATGCTCAAGCAGTTTTTCTTCGTTTTCCTTATTAATCTCGAAAGTCTTAAGAAAGTGTCTATCGATGACTCCTGCGTATGAATTCCCGAGAAAGAGAAAATGCTCTCTTCCAAACAACCCGCGAGAAAAATCCGTTGATGAAAAAAGTGCAGGATTCGCAAGAACCCGGTTCACTTGGGCGATAACAAACTCACGCCTTACAAGGCGATCTGTAATCCATCTGTCGTTATTTTGAAACCATGACCGTAATCGGCCACGACTCAATGATTTTGCTGGCCACTGAAACTGTGTGATTGTGCGATTTTCTGAGGCAAAAACTGTTTGCGGTGTTGTCCCGCGCACGGCGACACGAACGTAGAAAGGAATCGTAATCAACCCAAGGAATACGAGAAGAAATGTTCTTTTCAGATTCATCATGGCCGACCTAGAAATTAAAGTAGATAAAGGGATTGCGAGTGTTGGTGTAAAGCACAGCAAGTGAAACAACAAACAGTGCAAGATTGCCAAAGGCGATCACAACAGGTGTTGACTTCCAATCCTTAAAATCAGTTGCAGCAGAGCGAGCAAAAAGAGCAATGCCGATTCCGACGACAAGAGCAAGCGCACTCACAGGGCTCACAAACTCAGGGGCGCACATCGTGAATGGATTACAGAGTGCTCCCAAATAGTGAATCGCACCAGCAACATCCGTTGCGCGAAAGAACACCCAGCCAACCATCACAGCGAGCATGCAATATGTCCGCTGCAATACAACAGGAAGATTGCTAAGCCATTGTCCGAAGCGTCTTCTCTCAAGAATAAGAAGGGCGCCGTGAAATAGGCCCCAGATTACAAACGTGAACTGCGCCCCGTGCCAAAGACCACACAAGAGAAAGACAATCAAAAGATTGCGGTAGGTCATCCAGAGTTTTGGAGTGCGGCTTCCGCCTAAGGGGAAATATAGGTAGTCACGCAACCATGAAGAAAGAGAAATATGCCAACGCCGCCAGAATTCCTTGATGGAACCGCTCTTATAGGGGGCATTGAAGTTTTCTTTAAGACGAATGCCAGCCATTGCTGCAAGACCAATCGCCATATCTGAGTAACCAGAGAAGTCAAAGTAAATCTGGACCGTATAGGCAAGGACTCCGAGCCAAGCATCAACAAAATTCGGAGTGACGACGGGGTTAAACGTGATATCTGCAATCGGAGCAACAAAGTTCGCAATGAGAACCTTTTTGTTAATGCCGAGAATGAAACGAAAAACGCCCCACACAAAAAGATCTGTGTCGCGCTCCCGATGTTGGATGCTTTCTCGCACATCTTCGAATCGAACGATGGGACCAGCGACAAGGTGCGGGAACATCAAAAAGTACGTCGCGAAGTCTGTCGCGGTATGGCTCTTAACCTTGCTCGTGTAAATGTCGACTAGGTAGCTAATCGCATGGAAGGTAAAAAAGCTGATTCCTAGAGGAAGTGCATACGTACGTATATGTACTTCTGGAAAGAACGGAAGAGCAGAAAGTTCTGCGAGAATCCAAGCAAGGTACTTGAAGTAAAAAAGAACGGCTAGATTAAGCGCAATGCCACCGATAAGGACGCATTTACGCGATGGCGTTGCCCCCCCCAACGCCAAGAATTTGTTTTCTTTCAGGGCTTTTTGCCCGTCTTCCGAGAGCAGTTTACCGAGACCAAAGTTCACAGCGCATAGCGCCAAAAGAAGCAAAACCCCTGTGGTCTCGCCCCATATATAGAAAACGAGACTCATCAAAATGAGCCAATAATTGCGCCCCTTCCCTTTCAAAATCCGATCGAAAACGAGATAGAGCGGTAGAAAGAAAAATAAGAAACTCGCTGAAGAGAAAACCATCGCTATTTTTGAAAGCTTTTGTCAAGGAGGCCTTCATTCTAAACAAGAGCAATCGCGCAGGGGAGTTTTTTATCGTGCTCTCCAACCATTGGAAAAGCTTTTTTTGACTTAAAAAACCCCTTAAAGGACGCTCGAAAAACGAGAGCCGTATTTTCTGTCGCCTTTTATCTAAAGCAAACTACCTAGTTTTCGTGACGCAAAATGCAATCTGTGTATTTCGTGGCATTTCTCTGTTTTTCTTAAGTATCTCTCTATAGAATGTGCCTCAGTTTTTCCA
>CAVEMY010000108.1:0-3002 GCA_963617005.1 Parabacteroides distasonis
ACCAAGATTTCCAAAATCTGGAAAATCACGCTTCTTAGGTTACGGCGATCGACAATCATATCCAAGGCACCCAATTCAAGAAGCTTTTCTGAGCGCTGAAAGTCTTCGGGTAACTTCTCACGCACAGTCTGTGCGATAACGCGAGGACCCGCGAATCCCACTAACGCACCGGGCTCAGCGATAACCACATCTCCCATAAAGGCGAATGACGCGGAAACGCCCCCCATGGTGGGGTCTGTGAGAACGGAGATAAAGGGAATCTTGCGTTCAGACAATTGCGCCAAGGCCGCATTGGTTTTTGCCATCTGCATAAGGCTAATTAAGCCCTCTTGCATACGGGCGCCGCCGCTAGCGCAAAAGACAACGAATGGACAATTGTCTTTAACAGAGCGCTCCACGCCTCGAACAAAGCGCTCTCCAACGACGCTTCCCATGGAGCCCCCCATAAAGGAGAAATCAAAAGCCGCAGCCACAATCGGTTCATTGGAAAGCGTGCCACGCATCACAATGATGGCATCGGTTTCTTTGGTTTTCTCTTGGTATTGACGAACGCGCTCTGGATAAGGTTTGGAATCGACAAAGTGAAGGGGGTCGCAAGGCAAAATCTCTTCCCCGATTTCTTCGTGCGGACCCCGGCGATCTAAGAAAGCCTTCAAGCGATCACGTGCGCCCATTCGCATGTGCTCACCGCACTTTGGGCAGACCATAAGCGACTCAACGAGATCTTCGTTATATAAAACCTGATCGCAACCTGGACACTTTGTCCAAACGCCGCTCGGTATCGGGCTACGGCGCTGCTTATTGGTTGTTTCCGAAGAGGAGAATTTTGGAAGAATGCGTGTAATCCAACTCATTGGTCACTCGAAAATAAAGGAAGAGAAGTTTTCCGTTTCGCTTTGTTTCAGCGCATTTTAGCCTTGCCCAAAGGTGGTTTACAATGGATTTTTCTTGAGGGTAACGTAGCGTAACAAAACGCGGCACAATCCCAGCGAAACGTAAAGGAGCCTGAACTCGCAATGCCTCACCGTCATTTTCTCGTTGTTGACGATCATGCCTTGATTCTTCAGGGTCTCGAATTCTTATTGCGTCACCAGTTTCCCGATGCCATTGTTCGCACGGGAACGAGCGCACAAGAGGCTCGAAGCCTCGTTGAACTGTACGGCGAACACACAGATCTTCTCATTCTTGATTTGGCGCTTCCTGGAGTTGAAACGGCGACCTCCCTTCTTGAAGAACTCGTTGCCAAAAATCCGACCTTAAAAATTTTGGTTTTATCGGGACTAACAAGCGCAGAAGAAATCACTCGTGTTTTAAAGCTTGGTGCCGCAGGATTTGTACCGAAGAGCTTAGAAACTGAAACACTCACGAATGCAATCAATCTCGTGCTTCGCGGCGGCGTCTACGTCCCAACAAAGCTCCTATCGAGCCAGCAGAAAAAGTGGTTTATCGATAACGCAACGCTTCAAGATAAGGCGCCTGATGTCCGTCTTACAGACCGGCAAAAGGATGTGCTTCTTTGCCTTGCGCGAGGGCTTCCGATTAAAGCAATTTGCCGAGAATTAAATCTATCGGAAGGAACCGTAAAAACGCATGTGACAGCAATTTATCGGGCCTTTGACGCCAATAACCGCACGCAAGCCTTAATTGCCGCGCAAAAGGCGGGCTACGAAATTACGCTTTAGCCTCTCTCGCCTCTTCACGAATCACCATTTTGAGTGCTGCCGAAAGCATCGCAGGACTCACAGGCTTTTGCAGCAATAGCGGCATCGCAAAAGGTGGCGTATCGGGTTTTCTTTCGAGTTTTTCGTAGGCTTCGTGCAAGATTGATTCAGCAACTGCCGTAAGAAGGATACTTGGCACAGGCTTTTTCGCTGTCATTGTCACGAAGTAAATGGTCTCAAGGCCATTGGGAAAGCCATCACCTAAGTTAAAGTCACTCACAATCGCCGCGAGTTTCTCTGCTTGCGCCTCACGAATCACCCGCTCCACGAATTCGGATTCTGGAGTAGCAGAGGCAATCACTTCAGCGCCAAAGCTCTTTAAGATCGCAATAAGAGCCTCGCGCACAATATCGTTATCTTCGAGTAACGCCACAGTGCCTGTGATTTTGATCGAAGCCGCCTCAGCTAAGGGTTTAACTTTCGTTTGCTTTTCGTCGGTCTCTTTGGCTAAGAAAGTCAAAGTAAATTCTGAACCTACGCCGAGCGTTGACGAAACATGAAGGGGAACTGAAAGACGAGCCGTCAAGCCCTTGACAATCGAAAGCCCTAAACCGTACCCAGCAGAACGCGATTTTCCAGTCTTACCGCGATAGAAAGCGTCGAAAATCTTTTCTTTTTCTTCGCTAGCAATGCCAGGTCCATCGTCTCTTACGCCGATTTCAATTCGGTCTCCCTCGCCCCTCTTAGCAAAAAGCGTCACATCGTGCGTTGTGTAGCGCACGGCATTTGTTAAGAGGTTACGTAAGATCCGTTCAAGAAGAGTTCTGTCGGTTTCGATGGCAGCGTCTACAGGTTCGGCCTTAAATGTGAGTCCCTTCCTCTCGCAAAGAGGAGAAACTTCTGAGGCAAGTTCGCTAAAGACCTCAGGGATAGAGACTGCTTCTAAATTCACTGCGATTTGCCCGGATTCAATGCGGCTTACTTCCAAGATCTGCTCGACAAGAGTGGAAATATTTGTCGCACACACTTCAATTTGCTCAAGGGCTTCACGGTCTTTTCCTTTCAGCGACCCTTTAAGAATCTGTAGATAAATCCCTAGGGCCTGCAAGGGTTGCCGCAAATCGTGATTGGCCCCTGCGAAAAACTGGCTTCGCATTTGAGCGGCTTCTGCTGTCGCACGCCGAGCGCTATCCGATAGCGACTTTTCGGCTTTGAGCCGTGTGACAAGCCGTTCGTTTTGGGCGTTTCTAAAAACCGATAACACCACAATTTCATTTAAGCGCCGCCCGGAATAAAGAACAAAGGACGTAATCACAATGAGACTTACGGATGTCACAATGT
>CAVEMY010000109.1:0-2951 GCA_963617005.1 Parabacteroides distasonis
CTTTTTCATAGGCTGACGTGTCAACCCCGAGAAGCTTCAGGCCCTGCAAAATCTGTACGACGGCCTGCATTCTGCGTTCAATATCCATGTTGCACCCAAAAGAAAAGCGGCAAAACTGCCAAAATGGTAGCTTTACCGCTGATTGCGTTCAGGGCGACTTTTCTTTGTTAGCCGAACGTGCCGTGCAAGTGAACGGGCTCCACCTCAACCGAGTCAAACAATGGCTCGCCGTCCTTATCCAGTGGCTCGGACTCCAACATGTAGCGTTCCATAGTGTTGTACATTTTCTGCGTCTTCGCAGACAGGGACTTCCACTCAGGGCTGTTTTTTAGTGCTTGAATATCTACTAACGTGGGCGTATCCCAACACTCCCGCAAAAATTCGTAGCGTGATTTCACAAAGTTCTCAATCATCTTCTTGTTCCTCCCCTGTGACGCGAACAAAGGAATACCACTGATCCTCCCCCTTCATTTTAACCCGTAGAAGCTTCCCCACCTTTCGCAGAACGCACCCCTTTTGCAACAAAACCTCTGCCTCATGCGGCTTGGATGACACTTTAGCTAGCGCACCTGCCGGATAGCCCTTGGGCAAGTCCATTATCAGCACACACTGATCGTCACCGGCGTACGACAAAGCAACGGCAAGGGACGTGGTGGCGGATATCCACCCCTTGTCAGCGTACATTTTTACTCTAGCCGCGCGGTATGCGTACTTCTTGGGGATTCCTCTGTAAAGTCTTATCGGCGCGGTTAGGCCTGTTTTTGTGTCGAACAGCTGTTCTAAATTTTCATCTGTTGCCCGTTGCAATTCGTTTAGTTCGTCGTACCTTTCTTGCTTGTCGCTCCTCAGAGCTCGATTCAAAATCGAGAAAGTTCCGCCGATTCCGTCCTCTGTGTACTCTTTCACAGCCGACAATTGCTGAGGCGTTAATTCGCCATGTATCGCCGCCGCGCGCTCGGCCTCGTCACCAACCGCGTAACCGTCCGGCGGCGGAAGGCGCTGCTGTAAAGAAATGGCCGTATCAACTCGCTTCAAAAATTGGGTAAGCTCGATCAGGCGTCTCGTGTACGCCATCCGCGCCCGCATGTCATCACCCATCACAGGATTCGCGAGTAACTGTTTTATCTCGGCCGCCCACCGGTCCCACATCAGCGATTCGTACTCAGATTCCCGCTTCATTCAAAGTCTCCGTCACCATAAAAAAAACGGCAAAACCGCCGAGATGGCGGCTTTGCCGCTTGATTTTCTAAAGTGTCTTTTTCTCAATCAACGTATTGAGGGCAATACTTTTTCATCTGCTCAAGTTTTTCAGTTTCGCCCCATGCCTGAAGGAGCTTTGTCACACTCGGATAAGGCCCTTCAGGGAAGGCCTGCTTGAACTCCGCCAAATCGCTCATTCGCCCTTCATCGATGAGATACTTTGCAATAGCCCAACGTTTCTCCGGCGTGTCGTACGCTTCAGCGTAATGCTTGTCACCTTCGGGGCGTCCTTGGTCGCGCAACCAATCCCGATAAGCAAAATCGGCATCTCCGTAAAACAGCCCGTAGCCAAATTCAGTTGCCATTTTTCAACTTAACGCAAGGCCGAACCTTGCGGCAAACTTGACAGCATATGCATTCATCGCTTCCGCGATTTCTGGGTTAGCTTCCTTGCAATGCTCTGCTGTCAAATACCATTCTTGCGTTTTCTTGTCGAGATTTTTCCATCGCCCATCTTTTTTTAGTTCTTCAACCCTTGGGTAGATGTCTCCTCCCGCAAAATATTCGCATCTTGCGTCATCAAGCAGATACTCTCTCATGTGCGGGCCTCATATGAAGTAAGGTAAAGCCATTGTACTCTTTGGGCGGGTCGAACGCCTCAAGCAAAACCCCTCTTGGGAGCAGTATTTCTTTTTCTTGTGGATTTCGCGAAATATCACAAATCGACACCGCCTTAAATCCGGGCGGAAGTTCGATAACTAATACAACTTTCACATCCTTAGCGTATACCATCGCCGGTAGCAAGTCCGATGACGTAGAAGTAAATCCTGCGTCACGGTATTCCGCTTCCTGCACGGTTTTCAGGGCGAGTCTGGGCGAAGAGAGCCCGCGATAAACGCGAATCGGACCACTCAGCCCCGGGAACGAGAGAAACATCTTGTCCAATTCCTTAGACGTAACGTCCTCCTTTTTACCCAAAGGAGGTAGCCTCTCCCCCTTCGCAATAAGGCGGTGATAGGCATTTATCTTCTGGTACTGCCCGCCCTCTCCATCAGCGGAGTAGTCTCTGACTGCTGATGCCTGGGCGGACGTAACACCATCGAACGTCGCTCTACTGTGCGCCTCATTGCCCGCCGCCACTCCAGTGCCTAATGACCATACGTGGGTAGACAACATTGGTTCATCTCGCTCGCAAATACCCCAGGCCTCAATGCTTTCGCAATACTGCAACATCTGCTTAAGCACTCGCGCTCGGTCCATTGGCGCAAGTTTGCGCGAGAGCTTATCTCGTAGCCGAACGAGCCTATCGCTTAATAACAACGGTGCCATTGTCTCGCCCTCAAATCAACTGACGATTTTTGCCGTCATATCGAAAATGACTTTCTGCCACGCGTCGAGCGCTTTTTCGAGCAATTCGGGATACCAAGGATTGTCTTTTTGTCGCGCGTCAATGGCAACGATAGTGTCATAGAGAGCAGGTAGGCGCATATCCTCATGCTTGCCATCGATGATGCTTTGCAAGGTTTCGCGGTCTTTAGGCCAATCTTTCCACTCTTCGGCCGAGACTTCCCGCGCCTCAACCAGCCCCTCTCTCGAGTTGATGACAAGCCTTTCCGGCGATTCGGCCACGGCCGCTCCGAGCATCTTCAGGATGGCAATGATTCGCCCAGTTTTCTTGATTCGTTCAAGTTTCGGTGCGCCCTTCACCTCAGCGGTGAGGCGCACCAATTCCTGAACCAACTTCAAACGTT
>CAVEMY010000110.1:0-2925 GCA_963617005.1 Parabacteroides distasonis
TCAACGTCCCCGCGTTAGTTAACTCACCACCAGAAATTTCCAATGTAGCCTGAGACCAAAAGATCATCTCAGCACTCGCTTCATTGCTAACTGTGCCGTCAGAGATTGTCACACTGGCATCTTTGAAGTTCAGCGCCCCAGCAGTGTTGATTAACTCGCCTTTATCCTTAATTGTCAACTTACCCTGAGAGGTAAAGCTCATCCCAGGTGCCGCTGCAGTTCCCGCTTCATTACTAACTGTGCCACCAGAGATTTCCACACTGGCATCACCGAAGTTAACTAACCCGTTGTCTTTGTTGGTAATCTTGCCCCCACTAATCGTCACATTAGCCTTAGAGCCAAAATTCATCTGAGCACTTGCTTCATTACTAACTGTGCCACCAGAGAATGTCACTTTGGCATCGTCAAAGGACATATTTCCATTTACACCGCTGTTGGTGACTGTCCCTCCTGAAACCTCCACTGAGGCCCCGTTGCCATCAAACTTCCCCGTGTTACTTAACTTGCCACCCTCGGTAACTTTCAACGAGCCTTTAGAGGAGGTAAATTTCATCTGACCATTCCCCGTCGCTTCGTTACTAATTTCGCCGCCAGAAGAAATCGTCACGCTGGCTTCTTTGAAGTTCAACAAACCGCTTTCTTTGTTGGTAAGGCTGCCACCTGAGACCACCACAGTAGTGCTATTACCATTCTTCATCGCCGAGCCATTAAACGTCCCTGCGTTGGTTAACTCGCCACCGGTAATTGTCAACTTACCCTGAGACCTAAAGCTCATCTCTGCATTCGCTGCATTGCTAACTGTGCCGCCAGAGATTTCCAAACTACCATCTTTGAACTCCGATTTTGCATCGTTGGTGAACTTGCCCTCGGAAACCTTCACAGTAATGTTCGCTGCATTCACATACAGTGCCCCAGCGATGGTTACCGTGCCTCCATTAACGGTTAAAGTCGATCCTTTGCCCTTAAAAATCACTTCATTGCCACTCTCGATTGTGTAAGTTCCCGACGACCATGTTTGACTATCAGTGAAATTCTTTGTTGCAGCCATTGCTGCACCACAGACAAAAGCGGCGGCAACAGCCACCACCGTCTTGAGTGCCTTACCTTGATATGCAGATGCGATTTCGCTAGTCACCACTGTGCCGCGCGTCAGAGAGCGGGCGACTTTATAGGTCTTGTTCATAATGAATCTCCCTCAGATGAGCGACGCGCAAGAAATTGCTTCTTGCGACGTTCGTCACACCCCTACCCCTAGGAGTACAACTTGGCTCAATTATTACTATTGAACAAAAAGAACGGCTTTAACGTAAACGGGCGTTGTGTAGGCTACTTTGCTTACCCCCTAATCCCGAAAGTAAAAGGCATTCAGTTTGATTCTTCTTTGTGAGACTTTAACGGGGGGGGGCTGATATTAAAAGAAAAATCGGTGAATTACCGTTCAGAGATAGTCAAAAAAGTGCTGCCTATTTTCATAGGCAGCCGGCTTTTTAACGCATTTGCTCAGAAATCACTGTCAAGATCCGTGGAGCCGCGCCCGTTGTGTCGGCGTTACCATCAGCACCTGTGACCGTAATCTTTGACTCACCCTCTTCGATTGGCGTTAAGCGAATCCTGTACTCGGGGGCTTCGACAACGTGATCTTTGCTAAACATGTTGGCAAAGAAACCACGTTCAGACTTCTTTTTCGCCTCATAGTCGCTATCAAGATACTTCACCATGAAGAGTCCCTGGCTTCTATCGCGATCGACAAGGTTAAAGCCCGCACGGTCGAGCGCCAAGCCTAAGCGACGCCACGCGCGATCGAAGGGTTCTTTCACTACAACGGCTTCGGCTTTGCCTGCTTCGTCGGTCTGAAGTTCAGCAACAGCTTGCGAAGCCTGAGCAAGAATTTCTTCTGCCGCTTTCTTTTCCGCTGGCTTCAAATCCGGGTTGAATTCCGTTTCTAGCTTTAACGCTAAGCGAGAAAGCATCTCGGCTTCAAGCTGAGGATCGGAGGGACCGGGTTGCCAAACCGTGCTATCGCCATCTTTTCCGGTGACAACCTCAACCATCTGCTTATGGGTAATGTAGATGTCTGTTGAGCCATCATCGTTACGTTCCATACGGGCGCGATATTGGTCACGCAACCCCGTGTCGTAGACGAAATCCATAATCTTTCCGAGAGTCGCACGAATAATGTCTTTCGGAAGATTGGCTTTGTTTTCTGCCCACTCGGTTTGCATGACTCCCGTGCGAGCATCCTGCATCTTCACTTCCAAACCAACAGAGGGCCAGAAGTCCTGCAACACAGGCCAAACGCGATCGGCGTCTGCTGTGACGTGAACATAACGGGTCTGACCGTCACGAACGACTTTCGCTGTCACGGTTTCTGGTAAGACGCTTCCTACTTTTGTACCAAAGCGCTCGGCAAGAGCCTGGCTACGTTCGCTTTCTTCATTGGCACTCACAACCTGTGGGCGATTCGGGAGCGTGAAGCGATCGGTGCGCTGCACACTATCTAAATCGGGCGGGATATCGAGCGGAGCACGTGATGTGCTTGATTCATATTCAGCGCGTTGCGAAGGCATGTGAATGCCGATTTTTTCAAGCTGCGAGCAGCCGACAAGTGCGAAAACTGAACAGGCAAAAACAGAATAACGAAAGATTCGATTGGCCATAAATAAACTCTCATCCCCATGAGTGACGAAAAGAAAGCAAGCCACTTAAATGCGCACCGAAGGTTCGGCGCACTTAAAAAGCAACGTCTCGCGGGAGTCTAGCAAAAAGAAAGACGTCCTAAACATGAACACCATAGAAATTTGCAACTAAGCGCAAAAGAAAGAGTGCCTAAAGAAAAAGAAGACCCAATTTCTTAGCCGCGGTTGTTTTTTACCAAGATTTCCAAAATCTGGAAAATCACGCTTCTTAGGTTACGGCGATCGACAA
>CAVEMY010000111.1:0-2798 GCA_963617005.1 Parabacteroides distasonis
AAAGCAATAAACTAACGCCAACTTATTTTTGGCAGTTTTTTTGTATCTAGGCAACATCGCATGCAGCACAGTCTTCCCTTGATTTCTACCTTGGCGATTGCCTTCGGGCTCGCCTTAGTTTTTGGCTTTTTCGCAGAGCGCATGAAGGTGCCGGCTTTGGTCGGTTATCTTTTAGCGGGCATTATGTGCGGCGCCCATACGCCTGGGCCCGTGGCGGATATGGAACTTGCAAGCCAACTTTCAGAAATCGGCGTCATGCTCTTGATGTTTGGTGTGGGTCTGCACTTTTCACTAAGCGACTTACTGCGTGTTAAAAATATCGCGGTTCCTGGTGCTGTCTTACAGATGACGATAGCAACCGTACTCGGTGCTCTTTTTGCGATGAATGTCTGGCATTGGACCTTTGGTCAGGCGTTGGTCTTTGGCTTGTGCTTATCGTGCGCCTCCACGGTTGTGCTTTTAAAGGCTTTGGAATTGCATGGCCACTTAAAGACAGTTGACGGTCAAATTTCTGTCGGCTGGCTCGTTGTTGAAGATATCGCCACTGTCGTCATCCTCGTTCTTTTACCACCAGTAGCTCAGATTATCGCGGGCGGTGCTGGGGGAGAAGCGATGAGTACGACAGAGATTCTTTGGGTCGTTGCTTCCACCTTATTGCGCGTCGTGGCGTTCGTTGCCTTAATGCTCATTGTCGGTCAAAAGTTCATCCCATGGGCGTTGCTGCAGGTCGCAAAGACCGGTTCTCGGGAACTCTTTACGCTTTCGATTTTGGCCTGCGCTATTGGTGTGGCTTTCGGGGCGGCTCTCGTTTTTGATGTGAGCTTTGCATTGGGTGCGTTCTTTGCTGGCATGGTGATGCAAGAAAGTAAATTCGCGCACCGCGCAGCTAAAGACTCGTTACCGCTACAGGACGCGTTTTCTGTGCTCTTTTTCGTCGGCGTCGGCATGATGCTCGATTGGCATGTGTTGCTCACAGATCCCGTGGCGATTCTTTGCATGCTTGCCATTATTATCTTTGGTAAGGGCATCACCGCTTTTTGCTTAGTTCACGCATTAAAGTACCCGTTACATACGTCATTGACAGTGTCGGCTGCTTTAGCGCAGATCGGCGAATTCTCATACATCCTCGCTGCCCAAGGTATTGCACTCAAGTTAGTTGATACGCATTTGATGAGCATGATTGTTGCCGCATCAATTTTCTCGATTGCGCTAAACCCATTTGTCTTTAAAGCAATGCCCTTGGTTCGCAAATACCTCTTACGGTACTTTGCTTGGGCCCGCGCGGCAGCGATGATCACCGACCGCTACTCAGAACTTCCGCAAGAAACAGACCGTCGTTTCCTTTCTGGTCAAACAGTGCTTGTTGGGAGTTGCGCTGTAAACGACGAATTGGCAACGACGCTATCTGAAAACCGCGTTCCTTTTGTGAGCATTGTGGAAAATGCCGAACAAGCAGAATCCATGCGTAAAAAGAAGCTTGCTGTCATTACGGGCGACGCCTCCGACCCCATGGTTTTAGTGCAAGCGCATATCTTTACGGCTTCGATGTTGGTTATCTCAGGCGTTGATGCTGTTTCTGCACCAAAAATTGCAGAAAGCGCCAAGCAATTGAATCCATCGCTTAAAATCCTTATTCGAGCCGAGCAAACGGCCTTCACCGAGCACTTGGCCGATACCAAAGTTGCTGAAGTGCTCTTTGATTCGAAGGCTGTTAGCGATTCGCTTTATCACCATATCCTTGCGCACTACGCTCATGAAACAGGCGAAGACGAGGAGGATGTGAGCGAAAAGTAGTTAATTAAAACGCCAAACTAGGGAGAGTGGAGAAATGGATTGGAGCATCACAACGTGGTGGTTTATTGCCGCAGTCGTTCTTGGACTCTCGGAGTTACTTGTCGGGACGTTTTATCTTCTACTGCTTGGCGTTGGGGCCTTGTGTGGTGCGCTGGTGAGCCTTGCGGGGTTTTCACTTGATATCCAGTGCTTTGTCGCAGCGGCTGTGATTCTCGTGGGCGGTATTGCCTTAGCGCGCTATCACGCCAAAGCCAAACTTAAGAATCAGGATATCAAAGCCGATAACCTCGATATTGGACAAACGGTCACCGTAAAAGAGTGGAATGAAGACCATACGGCTTCCGTGAGTTATAGAGGTGCCACGTGGCAGGCCACTCTCAAGGAAGGCGAGAAACCGGAACCTGGCGTTTTTGTCATTGTTGAAGTCCGAGGTTCTAAACTTGTTGTGGCACAAAAAGAAAACGCCAAATAATTTCATTTAAGGGGAGGCTAATAGCCATGAGCGGTTTACTTACAGTATCGTTAATTTTATTGGTCGCTGCCGCAGTCTTTGCCTTCCAAGGCGTTGCCGTTGTTCCGCAGCAAAATGCTTGGGTTGTCGAGCGTTTGGGAAAATTCCACGCTGTGTTAAACCCAGGGCTTAATTTCATCATCCCCTTTATCGATCGCATTGCTTATAAGCATAGCTTGAAGGAAGTGCCGCTTGATACACCAAGTCAAGTCTGCATCACAAAGGACAATACGCAGCTAACCGTAGACGGTGTGTTGTATTTCCAAGTCACTGACCCCCAGAGAGCAAGCTACGGCACAAGTAATTACGTCGTTGCGATTACGCAGCTAGCGCAAACAACGCTTCGTAGCGTCGTGGGTCGTATGGAACTTGATAAGACCTTTGAAGAGCGTGATGCAATTAACCACGATGTGGTATCCGCTATTGACGAAGCCGCCCTTAACTGGGGCGTCAAAGTGCTTCGCTATGAAATTAAAGACTTAACGCCACCGGC
>CAVEMY010000112.1:0-2721 GCA_963617005.1 Parabacteroides distasonis
TTCATTTGTTCCGGTGTCAACCAATAGTGTCCAAAGAAGGTTGGCGCCTGTACATTGACAGGACGATAGCCGGCGTCATTAAAGGGCGCCTCTAGCGCTTTTAAGGATTCTTCGGTAAACCCTGTTAAGTCCATCAGAGCCATTTCTTTCAGTGTGGCTTTCTTTTCCCACCAGCGCAAGCGTATGGAGTGGCGAGTATTCCCGTCGTTGTCTTTGAATTCGCCTTGAATGCGGGATTCGGGACCTTTGAGAATGTCTTCAAGGAGTTTGTAACTCGCGCTACCTTTTTTTGCTGTTTCGAAGATTCCCTTTTCTGTAATTCTCGGAGAGGAAAAGTCCCCAACTAAAAGGCGCTTATCATCGATTTCTAAGTTAAAGAGCTCTTTCATCTTCTCCGTATCAAAACAGGCGTGAACGGCGTGAATTTCTCGTCCTGTGCTGTCTTTTATCTGAAGCCAAAGAGGAAGCGTCTTAAACCAATCGATCCACTCGTACCAATTAGTCCGAACTCTTTCACATTGCTTAAGTGTTGCCTGGTGTTGTTTCGTGTGTGATTCGTTATGAGAGCGTAAGAATTCGCCATTGCCATCAGGTGTGTCATAGAGGATGGCGTTGTATTCATGATTTCCCATAATGGCGTAGGCAGAACCCGAATCGACCATGGATCGCACGATGGCAAGTGTTTTGAAAATCTCGTTACCCCGATCGATGTAATCGCCAAGGAAGATGACTTTGCGGTTTTCATGAAAGTAGCGGGGCGCCAAATCTGTGCCATGGTTTTTGTAGCCCAATGACTCTAAGAGGCGGCAAAGGTGAGTCGCGCAGCCGTGAATGTCGCCAATGATGTCAAAGCCTTCTTTCGTGTTCGATTCTCTTGCGTTTTCCATGGTTGTGTCGGGTAATGTTTCGTTCAAGACGTAATGGGAGCGAATTGCTGACAAAATCAAAAAAATCCACCCTGAGGATAGCTTATTTTTGGCATTGACGCCTTGTACTTCGATCAGTAATCCAGAATCCCTTGAGCTTTCAATCAACTAACGAATGGTTACGAAATTTTCTAGGTATTTTTACCTAGATGAGAATAGAAACTTAGGCATAATCCCGTTAGCCAAATTGGCGTCAAAATTTGCTCTAGTTTCCATGGCTGTTGTAGGAGAAAATTCTTTTAAATTCAACTGCTGACGCTAATTTATTCAAATGCTAGAGCATCCAAATAGGATATTTTTTCATGTTCAAAAAACTTCCTCTCGTTCTTGCTTTAACGGCCGTCTTTTCCACGGCTGCATTGGCTTGCACCACGGTTGTTGTTGGTGAAGAAGCGACTGCGGATGGATCTTTCCTTGTGGCTCGTGCTGCAGACAGCAATGCCTTAAAAGCACAGCACTTTGTGATTCATCCAGCGAAGAAGAATCAAAAGGGTATGTATCGCACGAAAGATCATGATGGTGCAACAGCGTTCGAGTATCCACTTCCGAAGAATGCGATGCGCTACACATCGGTACCGAACTGGAAGACACAGTTACATGGTGCCGTAGGCTTTAACGAAGCTGGTGTCGGTATCTCTGGCACGGAATCGATTTTTGCTCGCGACGATATGTTGGCAATCGATCCGTATAACGAAGCCACAGGCTTTACCGAAGACGATCTTTTGGATGTCATTCTTCCGCGCGCCAAGACGGCTCGGGAAGGCGTGAAGATTCTGGGCTCCATTGTTGAAACAATCGGTGCTGGGGAAGGTTTTGGCGTGGTCTTTGTTGACGAAAAGGAAATCTGGTACTTTGAAACGGCAACAGGACATCACTGGATGGCACACCGCACACCAAAGGATAGTTACTTTGCTTCAGGCAATCAGGGTCGCTTACAGACCTATATCCCTGGCGACGATAACTACATGGGCTCTAAGGGTTTAATTGAATTTGCTGTGAAGCACGGCCGTTACGATGCCGCCAAAGACGGCGCCTTTAATTTCTCGAAGGCTTTCTGTCGCGATGACTCTCGAGATCGTGACTACAACGATCCGCGTGTCTGGCAAATTCAGAAACTCTTTAATCCAAGCTTAGAGCAAAACGTTGCCGATGGCCGCAAGTTCCCTGTTTACTTAAAGCCTGAAAAGAAGTTGACAGTCGATGATATGAAGATGGTTCTTCGTAATCACTATCAGGGAACCGAACACGACCCGTATACCCCGAAGTTAAATGGTAATGAGCCCTGGCGTCCCATCACAGTCTTCCGTACATACGAGTCGCACGTGATGCATGTGCGTCCCTGGATGCCAAAGGCAATTGGTGAAGTGACCTATATTGGCTTTGGTATGGCAGATCTCTCGTGCTACGTCCCGTTCTACCATGGCCTAAAGGCTGTTCCAAAGAACTACGGTATGGGTACCGATAAGGCAGATAGCCAGTCTGCCTATTGGAAGTATCGTAAGTTGCAGACGCTTGTTATGACGGATTACCAGAAACTTGCTCCGATTGTTAAGAGTGCTTATAGCGAGTTTGAAGCCAAGACTTCTCAAGCGCAAAAGACGATGGAAGCGAAGTATTTGAAGACCGTTAAGAGTAATCCGAAGGCGGCCGATAAGCTCTTAAATGAATTCAACATCAAGGTCTTAAAGGATGCTGAAGCGCTAACAGAGAACTTAACAAACGAACTCTTTACGATTCGTACAACGGATATCCAAAAAGATATCTTCTTTGCCAATCGTAAGAAGAAGGACTAAGT
>CAVEMY010000113.1:0-2670 GCA_963617005.1 Parabacteroides distasonis
ATGTCAACTCTTTATAACCTTCCTGAGACGGGTGCTGAAGTCACTCTTTTTACGCACTTTGTCGTGCGTGAAGAGGCGCAATTGCTCTACGGGTTTCTGACAAAAGAAGAAAGAACGCTTTTTCGCCTTCTCATTCGCATCTCTGGCATTGGACCGAAGATTGCTCTTTCGATTCTCTCAGGGGTTTCATCGCAACTTCTTTCTCAAGCTGTCGCGACGCAAGAGCCTGGCCTTTTAACTCGTATTCCAGGAGTGGGAAAGAAAACCGCTGAACGCATCGTTTTGGAACTGAAAGGAAAACTCGATACGACAATTAGTAGCGCAGCAGATGGCGCAGCTACTTCTAACGCCAAGCACGATATTGTGAGTGCACTTCTTTCTTTAGGATATTCAGACCGAGAAGCGCAGTTAGCTGTGAAAGGACTCGCTCCTGACATTAGTGTTAACGACGGCATCCGCGAAGCGCTTAAAGCTCTGTCAAAATAGCGGAAAGAGAGCGAGGATTTAATACTTATGGAAAACGTCGAACGCATTGTGGCTAGCGAAGTTGCTAATCCCAAAGAAGAAAACATCGATCGCGCCCTTCGGCCTCTAAAACTTGCCGACTACGTAGGGCAAAGCTCGATTAAAGAGCAACTCTCGATTTTTATTTCGGCTGCAAAAATGCGTGGCGAGGCGCTTGACCACCTTTTGGTTTTTGGACCTCCGGGACTTGGGAAAACAACTCTGGCTCACATCGTTGCTAACGAAATGGGCGTTAACTTAAGACAAACCTCAGGCCCTGTGCTCGAACGGCCCGGAGACCTCGCAGCAATCCTTACAAACTTAGAGAAAAACGACGTCCTCTTTATCGATGAAATTCATCGCTTAAGTCCCGTTGTTGAAGAAATCCTTTACCCAGCGCTTGAGGACTATCAAATCGACATCATGATCGGCGAAGGCCCTGCGGCTCGATCGATCAAAATCGACCTTCCGCCTTTTACGTTAATCGGCGCAACAACTCGCGCTGGCGCCTTAACAAACCCGTTACGGGCGCGCTTTGGTATTGTCAATCAACTTGAGTTTTATTCGACAAAAGAACTCGTAAGTATCGTTAAGCGCTCAGCAGGCCTTCTTTCTATTGCTATCGAAGAAGAAGGCGCGATGGAAATTGCCCGTCGCTCGCGAGGCACCCCTCGTATTGCTAATCGCTTATTGCGTCGCGTGAGAGACTTTGCGCAGGTTAAGGGTAACGGCGTTATCTCTCGCGAAATTGCCGATACCGCCCTAAAGATGCTTGACGTGGATAAGTTGGGACTTGATTCTGTTGATCGGAAATTCTTGCGAATTATCTTAGATAAGTTCTCAGGAGGCCCTGTTGGAATCGACAACCTAGCGAGCGCCTTAGGCGAAGACCGCGAAACGCTTGAAGACGTTGTTGAGCCATTCCTAATTCAAAATGGCTTATTGCAACGCACGCAACGTGGTAGGCAAGCGACAGCGGCAACCTACAAGCACTTTGGTTTGATTGACCCAGCGACAGCGAGTTTGCCAAAAGATCTTTTCGCCGAAAGCTAATCGGTTAGCCTTCGGCGAATCTAAAAGGTGACAACACTACTCTTCGAAGTGTTCAACAGTCTTCCAGAGTAACTCGGCTCCGCGCATAAAGTCTTCGAGCTTCATTGTCTCAAAGGGATTGTGCGAACCGTTTTGGTTTGCGACGAAAATCATCGCAACAGGAACACCTGTGTTACCGATTACAGCCGAGTCGTGACCCGCGCCGCTCGCTAAGCGCTTAACAGGAATGCCACACTTTGCGGCAGTGGCCGCAAGCTTGTCACTTAAGGCCGCATCGACACCCGCGGGTTGCGTAACTAAGAGTTTGTCAAACTCAAACTTAACGCCACGCTCTTTACCAATCTTTTCGGCTTCTTCGCGCATGAGTTTTTCAAAGCGCTCGACGGTATCAAGTTTCAAACTGCGCATATCCACAGAGAATGTCGTTTCTCCAGGAACAACGGTAATCGCTGCTGTTGGCGCTGTCTTTAAAACACCCACTGTAAAGACGAGGTCTTCGCCCTTGGCAAGCCACTCATCCCAGTGCTTATCCATGCGGCAAATTAAATCGGCTGTTGCAATCACAGCGTCGTGCCTAAATTGCTTATCCACAGCTCCCGAGTGCGCCGTCTGTCCGATGCAACGCACAGCCTTATGACGCACATTGCCACGAATGCCTGTGACGATACCGACGCGTTCAGTGGCAGAGGAATCCAATGTCGGTCCTTGCTCAATATGCAATTCAACAAAGGCGCCGATGCGCTTTAAATCAACGAGGGGTTTGCCTGACGTGACCTTTGCCACATCCACACCACATTCACTCATAAATTCGCCGAGCGTCTTATCTTCAGTGCGGTGTTTGAGATTGGTTTCGTTTGTTGTGAGTTGCCCTGTGAAAGCAAGAGATCCAATGTAGGCTTTACCAAAGAAACTCGACTCTTCGCAACGCATAATAAGAACAACATAGTCGCGCTCTGGGGTGTACTGCATCTTACGCATCCACCAAGCAACAGAAAGTGCTGCTGTTACGCCCGCTAGGCCGTCGTAGTTGCCGCCTTCTGGGACAGAATCTGCGTGGCTACCTGAAACAAATGCGGGAAGCATGGCGTTCTTTCCAGGAAAGCGCATCCAAAC
>CAVEMY010000114.1:0-2471 GCA_963617005.1 Parabacteroides distasonis
GCTAGTCCCAAAGAAATGATGCCTTCTTCAATGCATTCTCCAACACTCATTCTGGGGTCAAATGAGGAGAAGGGATCTTGAAACACAATCTGCGCGAAGCGGTGAATCTCTCTTAAATGATCCCCTTTTGCAGCAATCAAATCTTTCCCGTTTAAGGTGGCCGTGCCAGAGATCCGAATGCGACCGTCTAAAAGGCGCAAAACGGTTTTGGCTAATGTTGTTTTCCCTGAACCCGATTCGCCAACGAGAGCTAGGGTTTCGCCTTCTGCGACAGAAAGCGTCACATCATCGAGTGCCCGAAAGCGCTTTACGGGACGCAAGAAACCGCCAGAGGATTCATAGTCAACCGTTAGATGTTCGATATGTAAAAGCGTCTTTCCCACGCAACTTGAAAGGTCGTAAGCGGCCTCTGTTTCTTTTGTTGCAACGCTCTGAGGCATCAAACAGCGCACAGCACGGTGGTTTTCTAGAGGCGTAAATTCGATAGGTTTCTCTTTACATTGCGGTGTAGAGAAGGGGCACCTGTCTGCAAACACGCACCCAGGCATTGCAGCGCCTGGCACTGGAACTGACCCCGGGATTCCCTTTAAGGCGTGATTGCGAGAATCGCTCTTGGGAACAGCGGCAAGAAGTCCTTTGGCATAGGGGTGCAAGGGATTGCTAAAGAAGTCTTCGACACGTGCTTCTTCTAAAAGTTCCCCAGCGTACATCAATCCGACGCGGTCCGCATAACGCTTAACTAGCGCCAAATCGTGCGTAATTAAAAGAAGAGCGAGTTTTTTCTCACGCTTTAAGTCATCTAATAAATCAAGAATCTGCGCTTGAAGTGTGACGTCTAACGCCGTTGTTGGTTCATCAGCGATTAAAACCGAGGGGCCAGCAGCTAAGGCCATTGCAATCATGATGCGTTGCTTTTGCCCGCCTGACAATTCATGAGGGTATGAGCGAGCAATACGCTCTGGATCATCAAACCCCACGCGTTTTAGGCCTGAGAAAAGAGTGTCCTTAGCGTTTTCTTTTGAGACTTTCGCGTGAAGGTGAATGGCTTCAAGAATTTGATCACCCACTCGCACAACTGGATTTAAGCTTGTTGCGGGTTCCTGGAAAACAAGGGAGAGCTTTGCGCCACGCACGGTGCACATCTCTCGCTCTGTTAATCCAAAGACATCGATTCCATCACAGGTAACAGAGCCCGAATCAATCTTGAGTCCTTCAGGTAATAACCGAGTTAACGCGAGAGCCGTCATTGACTTACCGCAACCCGATTCTCCGACAAGCGCATAGGTTTCCCCCGCTTTCACGTCAAAAGAGATATCGCGAACGATAGGAATCGTTTTTCCTGTCGATGAAATACTCACACTTAAATGGGCGACTTTAAGCATCGGAATTCCTCGAAGACGTATGGGGATCGAAAATCTCGCGTACGCCGCTAGCAAATAAGTTCGCGGCAAGGACGAGAGTCACCATAAATAAGAAACTCGCGAGAAGATTCCACCACACAGATGGCGTCCTGCTCATTTCAGAGGCCGCTAAATTAATGAGGCTCCCAAAAGAATGCATTGTGGGGTCAACGCCCACTCCCACATAACTTAAGACCGCTTCATAAAGAACGATGCCTGAGAAATCGAGCACAGCAACGATTAACACGATGTGCGCGACATTGGGGAAAATGTGGCGCGTCATGATTCTTAGGGGGCTTACCGCGAAGGCTCGAGCCGCTGTGATGAAATCGACTTCAGTAAGTTTCATCGTTTCGGCTCGGAGTAGTCTCGCCAAACCTGCCCACCCTGTTAGGCCAATGATCACAGATAAGAAAAAGAGTCTTAAGTCGGCTCTTTCAAGCCCTGTTTCGTATAGCGATGGGTTCTTATCGATATAAACCTGAATCATCAAAACGGAAGCTGCAATTAAAAGAACCGAAGGAACAGATGTGATTGTCGTATAGATGTATTGAATCACATCGTCGACTTTTCCTTTAAAGAACCCGGCGCTAATTCCAAAGACAATCGCGAGCGGCACAGTACAAAATGTCGCTAAAGAGCCAATGACAACTGCGGTTCGAATCGATTTGACGGCGCTATACAAAACGTCGTTACCCACTGCATCGGTTCCAAAGATGTGCCAGTGAGGCCACAACGAGAAAAGTACTCCAACAAGAAAAAAGAAAATCAACCAAACGAATAGGAATGGCCTCATCTTGTTTTCATTTGCGATGACACTCTTAAATCCTAAAGAAAGCGATTTCTTCGGCGCGCCAAAAATAAGAGAGAAAATGAAAAGCGCTAAAGCAACTAGCCCTACACCGTAACCAACACCTTTAGCGGTGTCTTTAAGAAGAGCGGCTTCTTTTTCTGATTCAGAAACATTCGGAGACGCCCCTTTTAAACGCGCAAAAATGCGCTCTGGCGTCCCATTGCGAACCACCGTTGTCTTATCAAAGTCGTGCAAAGCAAAGGGCGCTGAATAACTAC
>CAVEMY010000115.1:0-2458 GCA_963617005.1 Parabacteroides distasonis
AAAAGTCGCTTGAAGGCGGAACACTCATTGTTGGAACGACGCAATCGGGTAAAGGCGTGTTGTTAACTCTTCTTATTACGCAAGCGATTTTAAAAGGCGATGCTGTCGTAGTGATTGACCCCAAAAATAGCCCGAGGACTCTGGCGGCAATTGATAGGGCAACGGCTGCAGCTCAAAGAAAAGCTGCCTATGTCTTTCACCCGAATATGAAGTTAGCGGTAAGGATTAACCCATTGGCTAATTTCACACGGGTTTCAGAAATAGCAAGCCGAATTACGGCGTGCCTAAATGAAACAGGTCCCTTTGCCGCATTTGCTTGGAAAGCGGTTTATGTGGCTGCTTTCCTTATAGTTGAAAATGGAGAAACACCCACCATTGAGGGAATCGCTCGCTTTATTCACGAGGGGCCAGAGGCAACAGTAAAAAAACTTGCCGAATCGATCTTTACGCCCTATCACGTTGAAAACGCGATGCTCGAATTTAGTCTTAAATCCGAGCGCGAGAAACTCGCGCGTGCCATCACCTATTTACTTCAAAAGATACCTGTCGAAGAAAATGAAAAGGCGCAAGCCTTGCGTGAAGGATTGGCTCTTTTAAAGGGAAATGCTGAGCACGAAGCAAAGTTAATTGCAAGCCTCATGCCGCTCTTAGCAAGTCTTACTTCAGGGAATTTATATGAGTCGCTATCCCCAACAAAAGAAAACCCCTTTAACCCCATTCTTGACCTAAAGACTCTCATTGAGAAAAAGGAAGTTCTCTACATCGCTACTGACGCCCTCGCAGATCGCTTTACAGCCTCAGCCATTGCAACACTCTTTTTAGCTGATTTAGCAAGCATTGCTTCAGACCGCTACAACAAGAGACTTGCGCCTGTAGCCGCTAGCTTATTTGTCGATGAAGCGTCAAACGCCATGAGCGACGCTCTTATTGAACTCTTAAACAAAGGAGCCGAATCCGGCATTCGCACAACGTGTGCGATGCAAACGATTAGTGACTTAGCCGCAAGGCTTAAAAGCACGGCTGCGGCCCGTATGGCGCTTGGTAACTTTAATAACTTAATTGCTTTACGTACGAAAGACTTAGAAACAGCAAAGTTTGTGACAGAAACTTTTGGGAAAACTTTGATTCCTGAAACACTCTCTTCACTATCAAGTTCAAGTGTCTCAGATGCTGCAGGACGCTTTGCTGCCAATTTCACACGCAGAGAAACCGCAACACGCGAGGAGCTCTTAAGCCCTGAGTGGCTTGGAGCGCTACCGAATACCGAATACTTTGCCTCTTTAGCCGGTGGCCGAATCTACAAGGGGCGAGTTCCGATTTTGGTCGCTCAAGAAGACACGGATTAAGAGTAAGGAGACGATTGCTATGTTTAAAAACATCCTTATTTACGCCGCCCTCCTTCTCGTTAGCTTAAGCGCTAATGCCCTCTTCTTTAGCGCAGAAAACTATGCCGACGCCTTTCAATCTTTGAGTACTGAAGTTGTCGTCAGCACGTCCCTTTTTGATTGGAGCCTACTAAAGGGCGGGTTAGGAGATGAGAGCTACATCGCGATTCTTCAATCGATCTTTGGCGAAAAAACTCTTGTTGGTTTTAGAGAAAACTTCGCGTTCTCTCTCGCTCTTTTAAAAGAAAGATTTCTAATTCTTACTGAGAGTCCTGTTTTTCTCGCAGCGTTACTCGCGACCCTAAGTGACGCCTATTTGTCGCGCGTAAAAGCGGGAACTGGCTTTGGCGTCTTTTCTCCGAATCGCTATTCAAGTGCTCTGAAATGTGCTTTTTGGGCAGCATTGGTTTTCCCGATACTTCTAGCGATGCCGCTTATGGCAACTTTTGTCGCTGCTCTTTGGGTATTAGCCCTCCTTCTTCTTTTACTATGGATTGCCGTACGGCACTTTCATCGTTTTGGTCACTAAAAGCGGGTTTGGGTTCTTAGAATTTTTCTCTTACCATCATGAGGGTAAATCCAAGAAGATTCTCCCCTTGCCATTTGGTTTGATCTAAGCGCTTGGGATCTGTCATCGAGAGTCCAATACCCCAGATACGGTCTTTGACGGCGCATTCGGCCAAAATTGCCGTTCCCGTGTTTTTAAGTTTCTTTCGGAGGTCATCGTTTTGAGAGAACTTTGCTAATAGTCCCTCGTAGACAACAATCTGCCGAATTCCATTCCAGGTTGCTTCGTCATAACCCGATACGAGGCGTCCGAGAGCCTTAATTTCGGAAAAGTCGTCTGTAGCAAGAATCTTCTTTGCAGTCTCCTCGTCACCAAAGCAACGCGCCTTTTTGTACATCATATATTGCTCAACAGACGAAAATCTGACGTCATCGACAGTAAAGGTTGAGTAAGACCAATTACTCAGGAACCCGTTTTCTTCGTTCTCGTTGTGAAAGCAAATGATTGTCAATGAACTACCGCACCCTTACAGATGCGGTTTCGAGGGGCCGTAGCCCCTCTTTTA
>CAVEMY010000116.1:0-2432 GCA_963617005.1 Parabacteroides distasonis
ATTGGCTTTGAAGTTCTAGAAAAATTTGAAGAAAATTTAGCGTTCACGCGCTTCAAATGATCAAGATTCTGTGCCCTATTCTCAAACCGATAACGAAACGCTCCCCTACGACGAAATCTTAAGCACAAATTTTGCATACACGTTTTATCAGGAAAACGTTTGTATATATATATCAAAAATCCCTTTAAAATGTTTCACGACATCGAACACATTAAGAAAGTAAGGAATAAAAAATGACGCGTATGTTTAACCCTCCGCACCCAGGCGGCATGCTCGCTGAAGAGCTCGCGTGCTTAGGAATTAGCGCCAGAGAATTCGCGAGACACATCGGCGTTGCACCGAGTTCAGTGACGCGCATTCTCAATGAAAAAGGACCGATTACACCAGAGATGGCCGTAAGGATTGCGAAAGCCCTAAAGGGGCCAGATGCAAAGATGTGGCTACGCATGCAAGCCGATTACGATGCGTGGCAAGCGAGAAACACCATTGACGTTAAAGGAATATCAAAGCTCGCTAAACGTAGAAAGTAATAAGAGTTCTCTTTAAAATTTGCTCGGCCACAAAAGAAAAACAAACAATTTGGCACGCACGAGAAATTCGTGCAGATCAAGCGCTTTCTATAGGGGGAACTTCAATGATTAGCGTTAGCGCGTTAAAAGATTTTGGCGCCTCAGAATACCTAGGTAGCATCGCCAAAGTTTTCGGCATAACAGAAATCGCGAAAGTCACTGAAATCAATCGCGAGAAACTCTATCGAGCTCCTAAAGAGAAAATGTAAGTAGCGTTCACTTTCTACTCTCTAAAGATAGTGACGCGTAGCTTTAAATCTCGAGGAGTAAAAAAATGTCGAAAATGTATAACCCGCCGCACCCAGGGCGAATGCTTGCTGAGTCCTTGGAGTATTTAGGCGTAAGTGCTAGAAGTTTCGCAAAGAACTTAGGCGTTTCTACGCGCTCAGTTAACCGCATTCTTCATGAGGAAGGCCCGATTACCGCTGATATGGCTGTTCGCATTTCTGCAGCGCTTCCTGGCCCCACTCCAGAAATGTGGCTAACTATGCAGGCCGATTACGACGCTTGGGAAGCTGAGAAGCGAATTGACGTTTCAACTATCAGGAGGTACGCATGACTCGAATGTTCAATCCACCGCATCCTGGCGGCATTGTTGCTGATTCGTTGGAGTACTTGAGAGTCAGTGCAAAAACCTTTGCTACTAACCTTGGTGTTCCTACACGCGCTGTATCGCGTATCCTTAACGAGAAAGACCCGATTACTGCTGAGATAGCGCTTCGAATCTCGACTGCTTTGCCTGGCCCCTCTCCAAGAGTTTGGCTTGCAATGCAGGCTGCATACGATGTGTGGCAGGCAGAGCACCGAATCGATACGTCTTCTATAAAGCGGTACAAGGCGCCGAATAAAAAGAATTCCTAGTGCCTTTATAAAGATAAGTAGACAGAATGAACGAGCCCGGAGACATTGTCATCTACCAAACAGAAGACGGACTAACAAACGTCCACCTCGACTTGCTCGATGGCAATGTCTGGCTCACGATTGCTCAAATAGCCGCACTTTTTGAAGAAGACGAAAGCGTCATTCGTGAACATATCAAGAGTGCTTTCGAAGACGGAGAACTCGCTAAAGAAAAGAACATTCAAACTGCGAGTGTTGAAGGCTCTACCCTTTATGACCTAAACGCTGTTATTTCAGTTGCATTCCGCGTGAAAACCCATCGCGGGGCTCAATTTCGGCATTGGGCGATAAAACGCTTAACTGAGTACATGGTAAAAGGATTTGCCTTAGATGACGAACGGCTAAAAGAACGTGGCGGCGGCAACTATTGGAAAGAACTCTTAGATCGCATCCGCGACATCCGTTCTTCAGAAAAGGTCATGTTCCGTCAGGTTCTTGACTTGTTTGCCACAAGCACTGACTACAACCCTAAGAGTTCTGAAGCTGTGAGGTTTTTTGAAATCGTGCACGACAAGTTGCATTACGCAGCGCACGGTCATACTGCAGATGAAGTGATTTACGAGCGAGCGGATGCGACAAAACCCTTTATGGGACTTAAATCGTTTAAGGGCGCAATGCCCGTCTTAAGCGAGGTGAAAATTGCGAAAAACTACCTTGATGAAAAAGAACGAAAAGCGCTTAACAACATTGTTTCGGGCTACTTTGAATTTGCGGAACTGCAAGCCATGCGCCACAAGGCGTTGCGCATGAGTGACTACATTGAGTACCTCGATAGGCTACTTTTGGCTAACGGTGAAAAACTCTTAGAAGGGAAAGCAACAGTAAGCCACAAAGAAGCAATGGAAAAAGCCGAGAGCGAATATCGCAAATATCAGGTAGAAACGCTATCGCCAGTTGAAGCGGCCTACTTAAAAGCCCTTCAAAAAACAGAAAAAGCAATCAAAAAGAAGATAAAGTAACAAT
>CAVEMY010000117.1:0-2346 GCA_963617005.1 Parabacteroides distasonis
CGTGAATTTCCCTAGGAACGGTACGCACACTAATAAATCATAGAATATCCCGCCACACAAAACCACCAAGGCAACTTGCTGTTTCGCCGCAGTAAGTTGCCATTTTTTATTGCTTGACTTTATTACTCGATCATGCTATATTTATTGCGTACGACCGGTACGGCCTAGATTTGGAATTTCCATGGGGTATATTTACCGTAATCTGCAGCCCATTTCTATCCCTGCTGACGGCAGGGTTAACAACTACGACAAAAAAGTTTCGAAGTACTACACGTACGACGGAAAGCGGCGACGTTGGATAATCGGGGCTGTGACAACCGAAGGGATGATGATCCCCAACGAGAACTTTCGGCGTCTGTACCCCGACCTCTGGAAGCAGCATTACGGGCAAGAAGTTCCGGCCATGAGGATTGTTCGAATCGGCATGTATGCCTTGACGCTGGGCATCGGTTATTCAAACGGCATCTACCCGTTACTTCAAAAATCCGTTGGCCCCGAATTCGGGAACGCCCTCATGGACTTCTCGATGTACAACATCCAAGAGAGAAGCAACGTGGCACAACACTTCTCAAGTGCCATGGAAGAGCAGATGGTCTTCACCAGAAAGCCGTGGAGTGATTCTGCGTATTCTGATTTATTTAGCAAAGACTTATCGCTCGATCGCATACATGCGTTTCGTACGGCATGGCTTAACAAGTATCTTGAACCAAAACAAAAATCAGAAACCAAGGATGAGGCCGAAAGTCACGAAGATGGTGAGCCACGAGCAAAGAAAGTTTGGTTGTGCATAGATGGTTCCAATAATGACTGCGCTGTGTCCGACAGCGAACTAGCACAGCTCGGGCATGCAAAAAGTCTTCGGGAAACCGAGATCGTCAGCTTCATGTGGGCGGTTGATTCAGAGACCGGCATGCCGGTCACTTGGTTCGTCAACAACGGCTCCATGCCTGATTGCAAGGCGGTGGATGAAATGATTCGTTTCCTTGCAGACAAGCATGTGCAGATTGAGGGGGCAATAGTTGACCGGGGTTTCGCCTCGCAGGCAGTTCTTGACTTGATCACCAGCAAGAAAATGGAATACATTGTTATGCTGAAATCAAATACGAACGGCTATCGGGAGATGATGCTTCGCCATGCTGAAGAGATTCGGGGAAAAGTAACGAAAGCTGTTAGTGATGATGGGATATTTGGTATTACAGATAATGTAAAAGTCTTTGGCAACAGCGGCTCCGACAGTTGTGTCGGTCTTTTCTTCGTTTGGATGAAAAATTGCTCTCGGGGCATCAAACTTCTTGGGAAAATCCGCAAACAGCGAAGAGATCTGGAAGCATTGATTCGTGAGGGCAAAAAACCGGTCGTTCCTTCTGAATTTAAGAAATATCTCAAAGTCGAAGAGCAGAAGGACGGAACTTGTACGGTGAACTGCGATTACGACCAATGGCAGGCCGACACAGACGGCTGTGGATTTCACGCCATTGCTTCATCTTCAGATCGCACGGCTGAAGAAATTCACTCGCTGTACCAACTTCGTGATGTCTCTGAAAAGCAGTTCTCCATCCTGAAATCTCAGCTAGGAGGCGACACCACACGCGTTCACTCAGATCACGCCATCGAAGCACGCTTTGCGGTCGCTTTCATTGCAAGTGTTATTCGTACTGAAATTATGAATGCGTGCAAACGGCTTGATCTGGATACGAACGAGATGATTCGTAAGACGAACAGAGCCTACATGCTACGTTTAACCGGCGGAACATATGAATTTGTTGAAAATTTACCGGCAGACCTTCTGCAATTGTTGGCGTGCTTCGGAGTCCAAACGGAGCATCTTCGTAAGTTAGCTGACGACATCAATTTGCAAGAGAGCCAGCCTGTTTACGATCAAAACCGTAAACTCCCGTCCATTGAACCTAAGCACGTGGGTCGAAAAAAAGGAAGTAAAAACAAGGCAACTTTGGAACGGGAGGCAAAGATGGCGGCTGCAGGTGAAACGAAGCCCTCGGAAAAAACGCCTCCTCAGGTAAAAAAGGGGCCGGGGCGCCCTCCGGGCAGCAAAAACAAAGCAACACTGGAACGGGAAGCTCGAGAGGCTGCGATGCCCCCTAAAGAGAAGCGCGGTCCTGGGCGGCCGCCTGGTAGCAAAAACAAGAAAACTTTAGCGCGCGAGGCTGCTGAAGCTAGACACGCTAGAGTATTACAAAGACGGAAAAATAAGAAACAGAAGGAACAAACAGTAGTACAACAGTAATACAAAATACCCCCGTTTGCCACAGACTTTAGCAGTGGCTCTTCAGATCATTTACGGGGGTGTTTTTTTAGACCTCTGTACCGTTTTCAGGGAAATTCACG
>CAVEMY010000118.1:0-2276 GCA_963617005.1 Parabacteroides distasonis
CTCTTACGGCGGCGAGCCGCTCCGCTCCTCTCGTGCAACCCCCGCCCGCGCCGCCACAAAAAGTCGAAGTCGAGAGTCGAAGTCGAACAGTGGTGGGGCGCATTCGCGCCCTATAAACGGGGCGCAAGGGACTGCGCCCCCTACCCTTGTTGCGCTGAGGGGTAGGTAGGTATAATGAGAACAAATATTTTAGTCCAGACCAGGTGGACGGATATGGAATCTTTGTTCTTTGACAACTGAATGACCTTTACGACGGTACAATTCCGCCCGATTTGCATTCAGCTTTGCCTTTCGGTGTGTGTTACACACCTCAAGTCAAAGCTGAATACAAATCGGGCGGCTAAAAAGGCGCCTTGTGCCGCGCCTGAAGAGACTCGTGTGGAGTATTCGTCTCGGCAAGCCAACACTTTGGTAGCCAGCCGCGGACACACGCAGCTCTTTTGATTTTGTTTTTTTGAGCGCTTGTAATCAACTACAAGTGCTTACACAAGCTCTAGAATCCTAGAGGTTGCTGTTCTTCGTATGTATGCTTTAAGAAAAAGGGCAGTGCAATCCCTCCTTAAAGTATGCTATAATAGTATCGCGCTCTCATGGTGAGGGCACTTTACACACTAACCATTAAGCCCTTAAGGAGGGATCGCTATGAAATATTATACCATAATTGCTGCCGATGTGGGAGACCTCACATCAAATATTTGCGTTATGACCAAAAAAGGTGATAAACGTCAAACTCTTGAAGAAACGATAATATCAACAACGCCAGCAGGTGTTGAATCGTACTTTAAAGGCAAACCCCGCTCAATGGGAGTTGTCTTTGAAGCAGGGGCGCATTGTCGTTGGATGAGCCCTTTGTTGAAAAAACTTGGCTTCACGGTCTATATTGCGGACCCGAGCAAGCTCCCGACCATATCTCGCTCCAACACAAAGAATGATCGCAATGATGCAAGGAAGCTTGCACAGTTGGCACTTGCCGACCCTGAATTGCTTCATCCTATAAAGTTGCGCTCTGAAGTGTGCCAGGATTTGTTGCGGCTAGAAGAAGAACGCAACGACATGATAGAATGCCGCACAAAAATCACAAATACGATACGCGGTTTCGCCAAAGCGAAAGGCATGCGCCTCAAGATGTCAGATTGTTTGCCCTCCAAATATAAATACCTTGATAAGAAGCATTGGGACCTGCAATTACTCAATCAGTTCGCGGTTTTTATGCCAGTGCTAAAAGGGATAGAAGAAGGCATTAAAAAGTGCGATCGTGAAATCAAGGCGACATTACAGATGGAACCTTTCAAGAAACTCGCCGATATCGCTTTGGAAGTATATGGAGCGGGCATACACATAGTCGCAACACTTCTTGCAGTTCTTGATTGCGATGTGTCGCGGTTCAAGAAGGCGCGTGATGTCGGACCTTTTCTTGGGCTTGTTCCACGTCAAGATCAGTCTGGACAGATGGACAAACAACTTCATACTACAAAGGTCGGCAACAAACTGCTGCGCAAGCACCTTATCGAAGGCGCAAATGTAATTCTGCGTCAGAATGCGCGAGATACGGACCTCAAATTGCGTGGACTGCGTATGTGTATGCGCGGCGGAAAGATTGCCAAATCTAAAGCACGCACCGCTGTTGCACGTGGGCTTGCAGTTACAATAGTAGCGAGACTAATGCACCCTGAACGCGAATATGTAATGCTCTCAGAGAGCGCAAAACAGGAACTCGCTCAGTTGCGTGAAGTTGAACAGTATCGCCAAATAGCAAATCACTTAGAAAAGGAGATACAAGAAGATGCAAGTGAAGAAGAATTTACACAAGGGTAACCTACACATGGAAACTCAAAAAGTAAAAAAAGGCTAAAAGAAGGTTGTTTCGTTTGAAACCGAATCCGTAGCCTATGAAGTAACCGATGTCCTGTCCGAGGGAAAGTGCGATGCGCCCCCGGCGCCTTTAGTGCGCGACAGGTAGGATGCACACCCTCAGACGGATTACACTTGGCACGAGCAAGCAATTGCTAGAGTGCGGATAAAAGGGAGACATCGTAACCTTCATACAAACGGAACGGCGAACGGGGCACTTTAGAAAGGAGTGATCGCCTAGCGATTTTGCCTTGACTTTTGTTCTCATAAAAGGGCGGGCAGTCCCTTGCCCGCCGTTTAAACGGGGCGGAAGGGACTCCGCCCCCTACCAATCGCTTTACGCATATTGAGTCATATGCGGCAAGAATCGCGCGAAGCAAAGAAAGACGGTTGGTGAGGAGCGGGAGGGGCGGGCGAGTGTTGAG
>CAVEMY010000119.1:0-2200 GCA_963617005.1 Parabacteroides distasonis
GTTCCCCAAAAAATTACCTCATGATTTTGATGGGGAGGCAATGGCTAACAGGCCGCGTTTTTCCTTCGAGGAGGACTTGTCAGCAGGAGTTTTCAGTCAATGTAAGATAAGCGCAGGCGCTCTCAGGAGAAATTAAATGGCTAATGATTTTTTGTCCGTCTCGGAATTTCAGCGACTTGTTTTTGACAATGCCGTAGAAGAGTTAAAACAGCTTCACACGTCGCATCACGCTTACCAATCTGGGCGCATCCGGCAACAGATATACATTGCCGCGAGCATCATGACGGCCGTTTGCGCCTTCGCCGCGTGGCACGGCGACGTTTATCAATTCGAATGGCTAACTTGTGGCCTTTGGCTTGGCTTCGCCTTGGCATTCATTACATTCTGCGGTAGTGTTCTTTCGCTCCTTGGCGAGGGCGGCGGCCGGATGATTCCCGTGGCCGACAGCTACACTGAGAAGTTTTCCGCCGTCTATTCGCCCGATACCGTTTTCCCCGCCCTTGCCGAGTGGATTGCAGAAATCGATGGCGCGGTGCAACTTCACCGAGAGAAGGCCGAAAAGAAGGCTCGTAAAATCCGCATACTGACTTGGTGTTCAGTTGCCGCCGCCTTGACCTCCGGGGGCGCGGCGTTCGCGCTATTTATCCGCGATTGCATGTACGCGTAATCCGAAGAAGAAGATGAAGTACCTCGCCTCAGCCCTAAAGCAGGTCCTTGAACAGAACAAAGAGCTTGCCGATAATTCCCAACGGCTCCGCGATCAGCTGATGGCTGTCATTAGCCGTATAGCCGACACGGCGACCGTCGCCAACCGTCAGGCGGCCATTCATACCGGCGAAGGAATCGGCCCGTTACAGGAATACGAAGGCGTCATCAGCGAGCTTGATAAAGAGAACGGCAATTGCAAGCTTACGGTTGATTCGAACACCCGCATCAACGGCGTTATTTCGGACCCGGCTCTAGCATTGCCCGGAAATGTCTACATCGAATCGTTCGTTCGAGACCAACTCATTACGGTCACGGCAAAGGCCCATATTGACAAAGATGGCAACATCACCAAACTTTTCATTAGCGATGGCGTCTTGTCTGCCGAGCGGTAGGTCGCGCCCCGAGTTGCTAAAGGTAACATCTATGAAAGATAGAGTCCAACTTTTTGAAAACAAACAAGTTCGTTCGGCATGGGACGAAGAAAAAGAGGAGTGGTACTTCTCAATCGTTGATGTTGTCGCGGTACTGTCTGACAGCGCAAACCCCACCGACTACTTAAAAAAGATGCGCAAGCGCGATCCTGAGTTAGGGTTATTCCTAGGGACAAATTGTCCCCAGGTAGCAATGCTTACCGACAAAGGGAAAAAGAGGAAGACTTTAGCGGGAACTGTATCGCACATCCTTCGGCTGATTCAATCAATTCCATCGCAGAGAGCAGAGCCGCTGAAACAATGGCTTGCTTCCGCTGGCGCAGAGCGTATAGACGAAGAAATTGACCCTCAAAAAGCTATCGACAGGGCAAAGGATACATACAAGAAACAGGGCTATTCAGATGCTTGGATTAAGGCCAGGATTCAGGGCATTCAGGCAAGGCATGAACTTACCAATGAGTGGAAATCACACGGTGTACAGAATGACCAGTACGCTATTTTGACGAACATCATTCATCAAGGAGCGTTTGGTATTAGTGTAAAAGCTCACAAGAATATCAAAGGGCTGAAGAAAGAGAATCTGCGTGACAATATGACGCCAATTGAGGCCGCTTTAACGACGCTTGCAGAGGTGTCTACTACAGAAATCTCGCGCACAAAAAATCCAAAATCCCTAGATGAAAACAAGTCCGTTGCCAGAGAGGGCGGAAGTGTAGCCAGACGCGCAAGAATTGATATTGAACAGAGAACTGGACGCAAAGTTGTTTCCTCAGAAAACGCAAAAACAATGTTAGACGTCGCCCGCTCTCCCGCTGATGCTATTGAGAACGAAATCGTCAAGCATTAGCGCGTCGAGTTACTTCAAAGGTGCCTGCCGTTTTGGCGGAACCTCGCGAACCCGCGAAGATACTGAGCGGTTTGCATCCCTCCTTCTCCGTCAAAAAAAACATCTGTTGGCGCGAGCCTTCTGGGGCCTGTAAAACGGCAAAAAGAAACCCCGCGCACGGCGGGGCTGAGGTCGGTTAGTAAACTACATCAGGATTACATTCAAAGAACCCTTC
>CAVEMY010000120.1:0-2146 GCA_963617005.1 Parabacteroides distasonis
GAACCGACCGCTGCCGCTTTGGCTTTTGGTATGGATAAGATGGGTAACGCCGATCGCAAGATTGCCGTCTACGACTTGGGTGGCGGTACCTTTGATATTTCTGTTATTGATATTGCCAACATCGATGGCGATAAGCAGTTTGAAGTGCTTTCGACAAACGGCGATACGTTCTTAGGTGGTGAAGATTTCGATCAGAGATTGGTTGATTACCTTATTTCTGAATTTAAGAAGGATTCGGGGATTGACCTCTCCACAGACGTCCTTGCTTTGCAGCGCTTAAAGGACGCTGCGGAAAAAGCGAAGATTGAACTCTCGAGCCGCCAGGAAACGGAAATTAACCTTCCGTACATTACGGCCGATGCCACAGGCCCCAAGCACTTAAATATCACGATTACACGTGCTAAGTTCGAAAGCATGGTTGAAGACCTTGTGCAAAAGACAATTGAGCCGTGCCGCCGCGCCTTAAAGGACGCTGGTGCGACAACTGCTGATATCTCGGACGTGATCTTAGTCGGTGGCCAGTCTCGTATGCCGCGAGTGCAAGAAGTCGTGCGTGAGTTCTTCGGTAAAGAGCCCCGCAAGGACGTAAACCCCGATGAAGCCGTGGCTATTGGTGCTGCCATTCAAGGTTCTGTGTTAACTGGCGAACGTCACGACGTGTTGCTTCTCGATGTGACACCTCTTACCTTAGGTATTGAAACCTTAGGAGGAGTCATGACCTCGATGATCAAACGCAACACGACGATTCCGACAAAACACGCTCAGGTTTTCTCCACGGCTGAAGATAACCAGCCTGCTGTGACAATTAAGGTCTATCAGGGCGAGCACGAGATGGCTGCTTCCAATAAGCTCTTAGGTGAGTTTAACTTGGAAGGCATTCCCCCATCTCCAAGAGGTTTGCCGCAAATCGAAGTGACCTTTGATATTGACGCAAACGGCATCTTGCACGTTTCCGCCAAGGATAAGGCCACCGGTAAAGAAAACACCATCACGATTAAGGCAAGCTCGGGACTATCGGAAGAAGAAATCAAACGCATGGTTTCTGACGCTGAAGCCAATAAAGCCGAAGACCATCGTCGCTTTGAACTTGCGCAGTCTCGTAACCAGGCCGATGCCGCGATTGCTCAGATTCGTAAGACATTAAAGGATTTGGGAGACAAGGTTGAAGGCACTGATCGCGCCGCTTGCGAATCCGCGATTAAAGACGTGGAAGCGGCCGTGAAAGGTGAAGACAAAGCTGCGATTGATAAGAGCGTTGAAGCGTTAATGAGCGCTGCGCAAAAGATCGGTGAAAAGATGAATGCGGCAGCCAAGGCTGCGGAAGCTACGGCGCAACAAGCCGCTTCTAAGGCTGAAACTCAATCTCAGGCGAAAAAACCTGAAGACGACGTTGTCGATGCCGAATACAAGGAAGTAAAGCACTAAACGCAGGTAGGGTAAAACAAAGAAATTTGAGTTTTACCTTTAGTGAAGAAAAAAATCGGGTCGGGAGCGTTAAAAAAACGCACTCGACCCAAAGTTATTTAAAGATGAATGGATAGCCAATCATGGCCGAACAAGATTATTACGAAACGCTCGGCGTAGCCCGTGGCGCAAGTGACGATGAAATTAAGAAAGCGTACCGGCGGCTAGCGATGCGCTATCACCCCGATCGCAATAACGGGGATAAAGCGGCCGAGGAAAAATTTAAGCAGGTTGGAGAAGCGTATTCCGTTCTTTCAGACCCGCAAAAGCGTGCTGCTTACGATCGCTTTGGTAAGGCAGGAGTTGACCCAAGTGCAGCAGGCGGTGCCGGGGGCTTCGGTGGCTTTGGCGGTATGGGAGGCGCTGGCATGGGAGGTTTCGGGGATGTCGGAGACATCTTTAGCGAAATCTTCGGGGCTGCCGCTGGCGGCCGCGCTCGTCGCGCGTCGGCAAGCGTTCGCGGTAACGACGTAAGCTACTCCTTAGAGGTCACTCTCGAACAAGCCGTACACGGCGCAAAAACCGACATTCGTGTGCCGATTTGGGATGAGTGCCCGACCTGCCACGGATCGGGCTGTAAGCCAGGCACAGGGAAGAAGACCTGCCCGCACTGTCGCGGTACGGGAACGATCAGCATGAACCATGGTTTCTTACAGGTTCAGCAGACGTGTCCGTATTGCCA
>CAVEMY010000121.1:0-2140 GCA_963617005.1 Parabacteroides distasonis
CTTCTTCGGCTTTCTGCTTCTCGTCCTCGGTGGGCAGAGGCGGCGTGTCGCCTTTATCGGTCGATGGGGCGAACGCCTCCGCTTCCGTTTTCGGCTTCTCCATCATTTCCTTGAGCATGGCGTTTGCGTCTGCAAGGGGGAGGGGTTCAGTTTTTGCCGTTGCCAGATTCTCGTCGCTCATCGCTTCGCTCCTTTCCTGATGAACTTTGGGCAAGTGTCGGCACGGCGGCAATCGCCCTGCGTCCACTTTGGACGCGACCGCATGATGCCCAGCGCGATTTCGTGTGCGCACAGTCCCGAATTGTCGGTTGGGATGGGGAATGCCCCGCAGAATCCACACGGATGAAGTCGGGGCGAAACTCTCGCCCACAGTTGACAGTCAGCGCAAGTCATTTGACCTCCTTCGCCTTGGCGGCCTGATAGCGGGCTTTCGATTGTCCGATCATTTCGGCGGTGGCGGCGTTTTCGGGACGCTGACCGTCGAGAAATTCGACGATGCTCTGATAGGTCACGCGGGGAACGCCCGTCAGCATCACCACGTCAAGGCGTTTTTGCTGAATCAGTTTGTAGACGGTATTCCGTCCGAGTGAGAGCATCTTTGCCGCGCCAGAGATCGTGATGAGACGAGTTTCGCGCTTCCCGTTCTGCTGTTTCGTCGTGTCGATGCCTTTCAGCACCTCTTCGACCTTGCGGCGGACGGACGGCGTTGCGTCCATCACGCCTTTGATGAGTTGTTCAATGGCCATTGCGGCGTTCCTTGTGTAGCCGCCATGCGCCGCCCTTGGCTTCGCGTAGACACCCGCCTATGTTTGCCAAGGGTCAACGGCGCACGGTGCGGACTACGCGAGGAATTATCTTGGGGGTTTTTAGGGGGAAGATATATTGATTCCCCCTAAAAATAGAACATCCGCCTATGATGGCGGATGTTTGGCGTGTGAAAACTTTATAAGGGGTAGATGTTGACTATTCCCCCTTGTGCTATGCGCTCTTGTGTGAAGTTGTGACAACATATTTCTTGTTGTGCCGTGCTTTGTCGGTGATGGCAGATTCGGTCGCAAGTCCAATTATCGTTCGCCATTTTGATCCTGCTTCTTTTGCTTCGCGTTCAATTTCCTTGTATGCATTGCGGATTCCTTCTTCGCCGAGCGTTTTGGCGCGTCTGCGAATTTCCGTAATTAGTTCGTTTTTGAGCTTATTGTTAGCGACTTCCTTTTGCGTTAGGGTTCGCGTTGGATTGCGAGGGCCACGTTTAGGCGAATGTGAGTTGCCATCTGAAGGACTCGCTTTTAAGGCAGTATTTGCCTCTGCCAAATCGGCACACAAGATCTGCAATGCAGACTCAACGTCGTTGGCCGCATTGTCAAGGGTAGCAAGGGTATCCAAATCCGTTGTGCAAAACGCTTGAACGAGAGCATCAATCTTCATAATGGCAAGTTGTGCCGATTTGCTTGTGTGGGTAATCTCGCCAATCCACCTTACAACATCGCGAAACTTGCAAACGGTTTCGTCAAACCCTCCGCGTTGCCGTCTTTCGTCCGCGAGTAATTCTTCAGGAATTGTAAACGCCTTATGTGTTGGAGGTGGCGAATTGTCCGCCCATGAGTTGAGGTAATCAATTCCACCGATCACAATCCTCCCCGATGGGAGTATGAAACGCGGATACGAAAGAAGTCCGCTTATGAAACATTGGCCGATGCCCTCGGCTATGTTATCACTTGCTATTGGCGGGGTGGGATTGATTAGCGAAATGGCGTGGTCGATGTTGAAACTTGCTTTTGCGATTTTCTTGGCTGTTTCATCGCGGACGTTGCTGTCGGGGAGATGTCCGCGTATGATGCCGTTGAATATCATGATCGCTTGTAAGGCCGATTCGTGGGTTGGCATGCCGAAACCAACAACTAAATTGGAGAATGACATCGGCGGATTGTGCGTCCGCGTGTCATGCTCAATTGTCATGTTGCCGTCGGGCTTCTTGGCAACGGCGTATTGCAACCATCTTCCATCCTTGTCAACTTGCCAAAGATGAACTTGGTATGTCATAGCATACTCCTTGCACGATGAACATTCATTTTGCGTCCTTCTCCGCTTTCACCGCTTCGTCGTAGAGGTCGGCGAGCGAGCAACGAGCGTCTGCTTCAAA
>CAVEMY010000122.1:0-2082 GCA_963617005.1 Parabacteroides distasonis
CGCAATGCAAGCCCAAAAGAAGCTAGTTTTTAGTTGTCAGTGTTTCACGTGAAACAAAAAAAAAAAAAAGCCCGCTACCGTAGTAGCGGGCTTGAGGTTAGATAAAAATTTCACCGTTGCGTTTTGCTTCTGCAATTTCTGCTAGCTTATCGGATTTGCCAGCGAGATAAAAATACTCTGCGAAATTATCGAGTATTTGCATTGTCATTTCGTCAAGTTGAAGGCTTGCTAAATATAAATCGTATCGCACGAGGTTCTGTTTTGCGTTAGCGTTGGCGTTCTTGAAAGCGTTCATAATTAAAATCCCTTCTGTAAGCGTCCCAACTGACAATTAATATAATACTCTTCTGTACTCCAATGTCAACAAACAATTTGTGCGGATATTATGTAGACAAATGCGATATTGACAGATACAAAAACCCGCCTAATATATAAATCACGTACGGCAACAAACCAACGAGAAGGGAAATCCACCATGATTACCACAGTAGAAGCCTACGAGCAGAACAACGGTTGCATCACGCTGTACGCACTCCAAAACGGCAATGTTGTTTGGTCTAATCATTACAGGCCTAGCATTCCTGAGCTTCGCGCGGCTGCTTTTGATTTCTCGCAACTCGCATTCGCTGACGTTGACCCCGTAAAGGATTTCTGGGAGGGAAATATGGTTGACGGCGCTTATGAAAGAGAATGCGGCGATATCATCGCAGATTCTAGCTATTATATTAACAGCGTTGACGATGTATTTTACCCTTGTAAAACTCGCGGCCGCGCTGGCGATATCTTTGTTTCTGCTGTTTGCACGCTCTAGAAGAGAAGGGACCCCAACACATGAACCGCGCAAAGCAAATGGAACTAGCCTATAAGGCTCTAATCAAAATGTCTCGCCCGCCCACTCACCTAAAGAAGTGCGCAAACGTCCGATACAGTGAGAAGGTCTTTGCCAACGGTGATTCTCTTTGGGTTTGCGACACCTTTTTAATTTGCCGCATTATAGAGCGCGGCGGGATACTAGAAGAGCTTACCGCGCCCGCAGGGGGCGAGGATTGCGTAGTCTACACTAAATCGAATGGCACATACGACTTTGAAGCCATTCACGAGCGCAACCCCGCCACAAAGACCCTAAAAGAGTGTTTGACCAGCTACGAGAAGCGCAAAAAGCCCTCAAAGGTTCAAAGGTTCGATTCTGTAGAGCTGAAACGTGTGTTCGACCTCATGTCTAGAATCGGCTGCAATCCTAGCTTTACAGAGCTAGAAGGATGCTTGTTTGTAAAAGGTTTTACGCTTGAACCGAATGAAGTGCTTGTAACCGTTTGTCTGGCAGCTCAAAGATAGAGGGGGTTCGCAAATGAAAATATCGGACTGTGACACTTTTCAATTGAGCGATACCGTTAAGTTGTCAATTGAGCTTGTTAATTGGAGCGCTGAAAAGCAAACTTTAATTATCACTTTGTTTGATTCAGACACCCGTTTTTATCTCATTGAGAAATGCTTTTACGAGAACGATTTAGAAAAAGCATTACGCACAAGGGATAATCTAGTTAAAGCTTTTTTAAACGTCATTGACAAATAAGGAGCCAACCCCATGACCTACTTTATCTCATACACCACAGCCACCGACAATAACACCGTACTTGTCGAGCAGTCCCGCCCCTATACCAACCTAGCCCGCGCTAGAAACCACCTGCGCAACACTGGCTTTATCTGGTCGGGTGACCTCACGTGTTGGGTAAATCCTGAACTTAACGCGCTTGCCGCGATTAAGTTTGAAGAGGGACGTCAACCGCAGAGCATCACCAAAAAAGAAATCTTTGTTGGCAACGTCAAAAGGCCAGTCGTGAAAGTGACGGTGAACCTGTGAGTGAGCTTATCTACAGCATCTCAACGTATGACGCGCAATCCGACACGCAGCGAAACGCAAAAGTCGAAAAGCTTGAAAACGGTGCATATCGCGTAAATGTTTACGCAGGTTGCGCGGCTGGCATGGAGCATCGATTACAGCTGAGATACACAGATATAGAAGAAGCTGTTAGAGCTTGCATCGTATACGGCCTATACTGCGAAAGGTTGCCATAATGCCCT
>CAVEMY010000123.1:0-2068 GCA_963617005.1 Parabacteroides distasonis
CTGCGCACTTCATGGCATCTGTCTCGCAAGCGCTGGCAACAGCCTTGGGATGCTCAATATAGTCGTGACCGCCTTTGTCTTTTTGGCCCTGATGATTTTCTGTAGCAATCGCGAGGGCAAGTTCCAGTTGCTTATCCCAGCCATCAGTGATGTGTCGCTCGGCAGCTTCTTTATCTAATCGCTCTAAGAGTTTTTCTGTTTCTTCTTGCGTGAAATCTATCCACTGACTTTGGGACGCAATGCAATCTGCAATGTGCTTTGATGAATAGCAACCGATATTTTGGTCGTACGCTTGTGCAATACCTTCTCTGTATCTACCAATATCAAATGCCTCACACTTTTTTTCCGTACGACCAATCTTTCAGCATTCTTGTTTGCTCCTAACTTTTCATGTTTTGATTTTCTTGTAACAACGAATCTTCACTCAGTCAAGCCTAATCTTTAAGACAACCAATCGGGACAACGAATACGCCATCTTCGCGTCGATAGGCAAACTCTCCGACAGCAGTTAGCACCATTAAAAACGCAGGAGTTCCCATTCGATCCGAATCGATTTTACTAGCGAGTTTTTTCAGTGTCTCGGCGCCGTGCTCGATGGCATCGTCACCGCCAAGTTTGATTTCTATTAAGCCATAGACGCCACTACGCAAATGCAAAACCGCATCACACTCCAAACCATTTCTATCGCGATAGTGATAGAGAGTTCCGTCTAGTACATCTGCATAAACTCTAAGGTCTCGCACGCAAAGTGTTTCGAAAACGAATCCAAAAGTTTCTGGATTATTAACTAGATCCTTTGGTCCAATTCCTAACGCAACAGCACACAAAGAAGGATCAACGAAGTAACGCGTTGGAGCGCTACGCACAGCCGTCTTAGATCGTAAATTAGGATTCCAAGCTACCAAATCTTCGATGACAAAAATCTCGCGCAACACTTTGAGATCGCTATCTACCGTCTTGCGATTGGCCGTTTCATTTGGATCAAGGCTCATATCTTGGCACAAAACAGAAACTGAAACTTGAGAGCCTTGATTGCGAGCATAAGAGCGCAATAATTGCTCAATCCGTTCTGGATTTCTCTTGATGCCATCAGCACGAGAAACATCTTCTCGAACCACAGCATCAAAATAATTACGGACTAGCAGTAAAGAGCCCTCTCGAGATAAATTCAAGGAATTAGGCCAACCTCCTCTACAACACAAAAATGCAACCTCTTCAAAGTCGAGCTTGTTAACAGCTCCAATATCGCGTTTTCCCGAGAATAATTCCTGAAGGCTGACGGCCCCACTAGATTCACCCGATTCAAAAAGACTCATAGGTCTCATGCGTAACCAAGCAAATCGCCCTGTGCCCGTGTGGAAAATCTGAGATCTGTCCGCAGGAATGGCAGAACCGGTCAAAATAAATTGTCCGGGCCTACCACGGTTATCAACCTCAAAACGAATAGCATCCCAAAGATTCGGCGCAATCTGCCACTCATCGATTAAGCGAGGCGTCTCGCCCTCTAACAAGACCGAAGGCTGCACCTTAGCCAATGAGAGATTGCGTCGCACACTATTGGGTGCGTCCATTAAAAGCACGCTTTTGGCTACTTGCTTAGACGTTGTCGTCTTCCCACACTGCTTTGGGCCTTCAATTAGAACAGCACCGATAGCATCGAGTTGCCGCTTAAGAAGTCGATCTGCAATTCTAGGGCGATATTCTGTCAGCATTCTCTTAGAATCCCTTGATTGAAAACAAAATTCGTGATTTGGCTAGCTCCTCACTACCAAATTTGGCAATGTTTTACTACCAAGTTTGGCAACATTTTACTACCAAGTTTGGCAATTTTTCACTACTAAATTTGGCAGTTTTTTACCACCAAATTTGGAGATTGTCTGGTCAAGCTAGGGAAAGCGCACGAACCAAAGTCTTCGAAAGAAGGCCGAAATCCCCGTGGATTGCACCGCTATCTTCTTCTTCGTATAAATCGCGTCGCACTTCGACCATGAGTGCCTTTACTCTTTCATCCTTTCTGTAGTGCTTCATTGGCGTCAATGCCCCAGAAAATGGCGAATCCACATCCACG
>CAVEMY010000124.1:0-2031 GCA_963617005.1 Parabacteroides distasonis
CGTAAAACCCGTTCTATAAGGCCCCGACACACAAAACTTCTGAGATACGGCTCTCCTAACGCATCGGGGAGTGTGAGGTGAGATTTGATACGGAGGGCTTTTCATCTCGAAAGCTATGGTGCTCCTAAGTTTGAAAGATGTCCATGGAAAATTGTTTAATCGACCGTTTAAAAAAACAAAATGATTCAATACGACCTGAAAGACCTAAAACTTTTCGTTTCTATTGCACGATTAAAAAGTTTTCGCTTAGCCGCTGAACGCGCCTTTATGACGGTATCGGCCGCAAGCGTTCGTATCCGTAAACTTGAAGATACCTTTAAAACGACACTATTTATTCGGCATCCAAGAGAGGTCGAGTTAACTGAAGCAGGAGAGCGCTTCCTAAAAGACGCCAAAGCGGTCCTTGCCCAAGCTGAAAGCTTAGAAATTCACATGGAGCGCTTTTCAGGCAGGGAAGATAATAGCGTGCGCCTCTTTAGTACCTACACGGCGATGACCGGGCGCCTAAAGCGCGATATCGGTGACTTTCTTTTGCAGTACCCGGAAAGCCAAATTGACTTTACGCTTATGCGCTCCAAAGACATCATCACAGCCTTGCTCGAAGGAGCGGCCGATATTGGCGTTTTCGGGCACGATGAAAAAAAGATTGAGGGCATTAACTTTACGCCGTACTTTAAGAGTCGCTTCGTATTGCTTACGCAACGAAGCACGGCGCTTGAAAAACATTTACCGCGCCACATCAGTGTCAAAGACTTAAATGGGCTACCGATTGTGGGCCTCACGAAAGACACATCGATGCAAGTCTTTTTAGAAGAAAATGCTAGAGCCACTGGTGTCCGGTTAAACATTCGAGCGCGATTCCCGAGCCTACACGCAGGTCTTGATACATTAAGAACGTTAGAGGGCGTGATGTTTTCCCCGAATCACGCCTCGGTTACGCGCGAGCCCGATTTAGTGGCAATCGAAATCGATGAGCCCTGGAACCAGCAACTGATACAGATTGCGGTTCCAAGCGAATACCGTCGTATTCGCCCTGAGACACGAGACTTACAGACGTTTTTGATGCTTGCCGCCAATAAAGATCGTAATTAGGCGGTCTCTTGCATTGAAAAAACCGTGTTTCAAGTTAAAATGCCGCCCACTTGGTTTCGTTTTTAACGAAACAAAAAGGATTCATTATGAAATTGACAAAACTCTTACCGTTAAACGCGAAGCCCGCGAAGGCACTTTTGGCACGTGCAAAGAAAATTCATCTGACATACGCCGAGCGCGTTACGGTTCCTGCTACGCTCGCTTCTGGTGATGAAACACTCGAGAAGGCCTTTGACGCCAATCGCCCCTTAGAAGTGGGCGACGTGTTAGTCGATGAAAAGGGAATGTTCTATGTTGTTGAAGCGTCTGACGATCGCCTAATGCGTGTCACTGGCAATTTAGAAATGCTTCATGAAGCTGCTTTTGCTCTGATGAATCGCGGCGTGCGGCTCGCAAAGACCGAAAACGGTTTTGCGATGATTGAAAACGATCAGTTTCGCACGATGCTTAAAAGCATTGGGTTAAATACGGAATCGTTTGTTGCTCCTTTTGTTCCGATTGCTTTGCCTGAAGAAGATGAAGAGGAGACGTGTTGCTGCTGCGGACACCATCACCACCATCACGATGGCGAATGCGATTGCTGTGGCGAACATCACCACGATGGCGACTGCGATTGTTGTGGTGAACACCATCATCACGACGATGAATGCTGCTGCGGTCATCACCACCACCATGAGGAAGGATGTGGTTGCGGACACCACCATCATCACGATGAAGAATGCGGTTGCGGTCATCACCACCATCATGACGAGGACTGCTGTTGTGGTCATCACCACCACGATGAAAAGGAGGAGTGCTGCTGCGGCCACCACCACGATGATGAATGTAGTTGCGGTCACAAGCACGAATAAGGTTTTTTAAGCGGGAGTGGCGAAATTGGTAGACGCAACAGGTTTAGGTCCTGTCGCCGATTAAAAGGCGTGTCGGTTCGAGTCCGAT